>DASRZP010000014.1 GCA_035686305.1 Thermodesulfovibrionales bacterium
CGTCAAGCAAGAGACGCCGATAGAGGAGATCGGCAGGCTTCTCGTTCTCCACCGCATCAGCGGTGTGCCTGTGGTAGACAATGCTAGCAGGGTTATCGGCGTGGTTTCTGAATCCGACATCATCTTCAGGGAGATCGATCATCTGCCTCACCTTGTGGAAAAGCTTGGAGACATGATCCTTCCGAGGATCTTCAGGGAGAGCGGACGGACAGGCGATACAGCGGGAGAGATCATGACCTCTCCTCCCATCACGGTCCATGAACGGGCGCCGCTGAGGGAACTCATCCAGATTATTACGGAGAGGAAGATAAAGAGGATTATTGTCGTCGATGAGAGAGGCCGCCTCGCCGGCATTATATCGAGGGTAGATATCGTGAAGGCCTTGGAGAAGATAGAATCGTGAACTTCGGCAACCTGATCTGATAGAAAGAGTTCGACAGCCTTGCCGAAAGGTTCAGCTCATTCCGTGTTTTAACTCCATCCTCAGGAAGTAGCTCAGCACAGTCCTTACACCGACAATCGCTGCAAGCATCCCAACCTTCTCCCAACTCGGGCTGACGGCAGAGCTGATGATGTCTGCAGCAATGAAGATTTCAAGTCCGAGAAGAAGGTGGGCGCCCAGACGCTGGCGGATGGATTCACTTCTGGAAACAGCGTCTTCCTTCGAAGAGGAGAACTTCAGACCGATGAACGCGACCATTGCCTCGAGAACGCCCCAAACGACAACAGCAGTCCCTAATCCGCTGATGGTCAGAATAACCGCCTCAAGAATATTGTGTATGATCTCCAAGTCCTATCCCTTCATGTAAAAGATACCAGCCATTATTTGTGGAGTCAAGATTCATTCTTTTGAGCTGAGAGGAACAGAGAATCGGTGTGCCTTTTCTCCGGGATTGTAAATTATTTGTAAATCCTTGATTCCAGTGACAAAAGTTACTTCACATACAGCAAAAGAAGGAGTAAACTGTTCTCAAGGAGAGGGGAGGGATAAGCGGATTAAACAGAGAGAGTCTCTCCTGAACTGTTCGCAACATCCGGAGGTCGATAGAAATGAAAATTATGGTCTGTCACGATGGTTCCGAAAGGGCTCAGAACGCCCTTGAGAAATCTGTAGGGCTTTTCAGGGCACAGGATCCGGAGATTATCCTCTTAACAGTCGTTGAGGAACCTCTGGATGCCACAAGCACGAATGAGGAAAGCTTCAAGAAGTGGTGCCAGAAGCGCGAGGACGAACTGAAGACCTTTGGCAGCCGGATCGCTGATCAGGGTCTCGAGGTTGATGCCGTCCTTGCAGTAGGCGATCCGCGCAGGATGATCCTTGAGGCGGTAAAGACAAAATCGCCGGACATCCTTGTGGTGGCAAAGCGCGGCGGCGGTCTTCTCAACGAGATGGTTCTTGGGAGTGTGAGCGCCTTCGTCATACGGCATGTAACGTGCCCGGTTCTCGTGATGCATTGCTGAATGATGGACGTTCAGGGGGGTTGTTCGATCCGCGTTGGATCGTGACGCAGAAAAATCGTATATCTTCGGAGGTGGTTTATGAAGGGGGAATGCACAAGTGAACGTATGGGATGGAAGGATCTTCTTGCATTTGGAAGGGCTGACATCAAGGCTCTTCACAAGACATGGATCGCGTTCTTCATGACATTCTATGTCTGGTTCAACATGGCGCCGCTTGTGTCTACCATCATCAGGGACACAGGCCTTACCCTGGATCAGCTCAAGGTCCTTGCCATCTGTAATGTTGCCCTGACGGTCCCTGCCCGCGTTGTTATCGGCATGCTGTCGGACAGGATAGGGCCGCGAAAGACATTTTGCATCGTGATGTGGTCAATGGCCATCCCCTGCGTATGGTTTGCCTTTGCCTCCACATATACGGAGATGCTGGCGGCAAGGCTGATCCTGAGCGCCGTCGGCACAGGTTTTGTCGTCGGTATTCATATGACTTCCCTCTGGTTCAAACCAAGGGATGCCGGCTTTTCTCAAGGTGTCGAGGCAGGCCTCGGAAATTGGGGGTCATCCCTGGCGGCAATAACCCTGCCGTTCATAGCCCTCGGCATCGTGGACAGCTGGAGATGGGCGATAGCCCTGAGCGGAGGCGTGATGTTCGCATATGGCATATACTACTGGTTCGCCATAACCGACGGTCCCGTAGGTACAGTCAGGCCGAAATCAAGAAAGGCCGCGGCCATCGAGGTCTCCACATGGGGCGACATGGTCAGCGCGATTCTCTGGACCATACCCATCATGGGTGTGCTCTCCCTTCTTGTCAGAACGGTAACGAAAAAGGGTTATATAACCCCTGAAACCGCGTATATCTTCTATGCAATTATAGCGGCTGGGATACTCTATCAGGTTATAGCGATCATCAAGGTCAATGTGCCGATACTCAGGAGAGGCGTGCCGGAGGATGACAGATACAAATTTATACAGGTCGGCACGCTCTGCGCATCCTACGTCGTCACCTTCGGCGCCGAGCTTGCGGTTATTTCAATGCTTCCGTTCTTTTTCCAGAAGGTATTCCACCTGAGTCCGGTGATGGCAGGGCTCTTCGGCTCGATGTTTGCGATCCTGAACTTCTGTTCAAGGGCTCTCGGCGGTTATGTTTCCGACAGGATGCCCACAAGAAAATCAGCTCATCTTATATATCTCGGGGGCGTGACAGGCGGTTTTGTGCTCATGAGCTTGATAAGCCCGGCATGGCCTCTGGCAGGGGCGGTTCTCGCTGTAATGCTATGCGCTCTGTTTGTCACAGGAGGCTGTGGCACAACCTTTGCCCTTATACCGTTTGTCAAGAGGCGTATAACGGGAAATGTTGCAGGGTATGCAGGGGCCTATGGCAATGTGGGCGCTGTGATATTTACCACGGCCTATACCTTTCTGACCGACAACCAGTTCTTACTGCTTATCGGTGGTTCCGCATTTGCCACGTTACTTTTCTGCCTCTTTTTCCTCAGGGAGCCCCACGGTGCGTTCTCTCACGAATATCATCTCTCTTCTGTCGACAGGAAGATTATGGAAGTTGCGACGCCATTGCCGGAGGCCGTCCATTAACATGGGGATTAGGGTGACAGGCTTGGTATCTCTCTATAAAAAAACAGCGAAAAGGAGGGTTACGATGACAAATCGTTTCAAAGTAGTATGCAGCTTCTTCGCTCTGCTGATCTTTTGCGCAGCCCTTTCGCCTGTGCATGCTGACACGGCAAAGAAGGGGGCTGAGTCTTCAGCAACTGCAGCTCCATCAAATCCGGCTGGCAAAGAACCGAACAAGGAAGAGAGCGTGGCGACCGGTGAACTCGTTCACCGAGGAAAGGCGCTCTTCACCGGCGAAAGGCACTTCACCAAAAGGGGCGCCCCCTGCGTTGCCTGCCACGCGCTCAGGTACTCGGGGGTGCGGGGAGGCAACTGGGGACCGGACTTAACGCAGATGTATACGAACATGGGCGAAGAAGGGCTCGCGGGCGTATTGAAAAGCCCGCCCTTCTCGGGCATGAAGAAGATGTATGAGGAAAAGCCCCTGACCGACGACGAGATCAAGGCCCTCGTTGCCTTTGCCAAGGATGCAGGTGCGCGCAAAGGGGAGGCTGCCCCCCATTTCTTTCCCTGGGCGGGAATGGCATTTTTCGGTCTCATTCTGGGAATATTCGGTATCTATAAGAGGAGGGTCAGATAATGGCGCCAGAACGGATCAAGGACGTTTTTTCATCTGAAACAAGAGACTGGGAAGAGCTTTACCGGAACCGGTGGCAGTACGATAAGGTCGTGAGGTCCATCCACGGAGTGAACTGCACGGGCGGTTGCAGCTGGATGATACACGTTAAAGACGGTATTGTCGGCTGGGAGCTCCAGGCAAACGACTATCCCCAGTTCAACAATAACATCCCGAACCATGAGCCGAGAGGCTGTCAGCGGGGGATCAGCTCCTCCTGGTACCTCTACAGCCCGCTCCGTGTAAAGTACCCCTATGTGAGGGGCAGACTCCTCGATCTCTGGAAAGAGGCGAGGGCCCGTCATGCCGATCCCGTAGACGCCTGGCAGAGCATCGTCGAGAACGCCGAGTCGCGGCGGGCTTACACAAGCAGGCGGGGCATGGGAGGCTTCAGGAGGGGAACCTGGGAGGATGTGGCAGAGCTTATCGCTGCCTCGACCCTTTACACGGCCAAGAAGTACGGCCCTGACCGCGTCGTCGGCTTTTCGCCCATCCCGGCCATGTCGATGATCAGCTATGCAGGCGGAAGCCGCTTTCTCCAGCTCCTCGGCGGCGTTGCCCTGAGTTTCTACGACTGGTACTGCGACCTCCCTGCCGCCTCACCCCAGATTTGGGGGGAGCAGACAGACGTGAATGAGTCTGCCGACTGGTACAATGCAGGTTACATTGCGGTCTGCGGTTCCAACGTTCCGATGACGAGGACGCCTGATGCCCACTTTCTGACAGAGGCGCGTTACCGTGGAGCGAAGGTGCTTGTGCTCTCTCCCGACTACAGCATAATGAGCAAGTTTGCCGATACGTGGCTCCCGGTAGAGCAGGGGCATGACGCACCCTTCTGGTTGGCAGTGAATCACGTCATCATGAAGGAATACTACCTCGACAGAAAGGTCCCCTACTTCCAGGACTATGCAAAGAAGTACACGGACATGCCCTTCCTCGTGAAACTGAAAAAGGAGGGCGATGCCTATGTACCAGGAGACTATCTGCGGGCAGGCGAGATCGCCAAAGGAGCGGGGCTGGAGCACGCCGATTGGGTCCTCTGCGTTTCCGACGAATCAGGGAACGTCAGGATACCAGGAGGGAGTCTCGGTTTCCGGCATAGTTCAAAGCAGGGAAACTGGAACCTCGACATGAAAGACGTTGTTGACGGCAACGACATCGACTGCAGGCTATCCAATCAGGGAGGGACCAACTGTAAGGTGAAGTTTTTCTACGAAGACATCGGTGAATCGTTGAGGGAGATAGCTGCGCAGAAGATTGTCACAACCAAGGGGGAAGAGATGGTCGTGACGGTCTTCGATCTCCTCGCAGCACAGCTCGGCGTCTCTTCAGGAGGGGGGTCCTACAAAGAAGACAGGCCCTTCACCCCTGCATGGCAGGAGAAGTACACCGGCATCAGTCAGGATACGGTGATTAAGATTGCCAGGGAGTGGGCTGACAACGGCGAAAGGACTAAAGGCCGGAACATGATGATCGTGGGCGCAGGCATTAACCACTGGTACCACAGCGACCTCATCTACCGTGCCGCGATTACCTCTCTGATATTGACGGGGTCCGTCGGAAACAACGGGAGCGGACTCGCCCATTACGTCGGTCAGGAAAAGGTGGTGCCCCTGGCCTCCTGGACTTCAATTGCCATGGCCCACGACTGGGTCAAACCGTCACGGCTGCAGAATACGCCGAGCTTCTGGTACATCCACTCCGACCAGTGGCGCTATGACCGGAGCTTTGTCGACTACTTCAGTCCCCGAGAGGGGAAGGGGACGCCGACACATGCTGCAGACTTCAATGTCAAGGCCACCCGGCTCGGTTGGCTGCCCTTCTTCCCTCAGTTCAACGAAAACCCTGCGAAGACCGTCGAAGAAGCGGTGAAGGGCGGAGCCAAGACGGACGATGAGATACGGAAGCGGATCGTGCAGAGGCTGAAAGAGGGGTCACTGAAGTTTGCGATCGAAGATCCGGATGCCCCTGAGAACTCTCCGAAGGTCTGGTTCATCTGGCGCGGAAATGCCATCTCTGCAAGCGCCAAGGGTCACGAGTTCTTCCTCAAGCACATCCTCGGTGCTCCGAACAGCAATGTCATGGCAAAGGAGGTCGCGAAGGGGCAGGTCAAGGAGATCGAGTGGCGCGACAAGGCGCCGGAAGGGAAGATGGACCTCGTCGTCGATCTCAACTTCCGCATGGACACCTCAACGCTCTACTCGGACATCGTGCTGCCTGCCGCCACCTGGTATGAGAAGGTGGATGTGAATACGACCGACATGCACTCCTTTGTCAATTGCATGAATGCCGCGGTCCCGCCTTCATGGGAGTCAAAGCCCGACTGGCAGATTTTCAGGCTTATAACCCGGAAGGTCAGCGAGCTTGCTCCGAAGCACTTCCCGTCTCCTTTCAAAGACGTCATCGCCGCGCCCCTGCTTCATGATACGCCCGGCGAGATCGCACAGAGGGAGGTGAAAGACTGGAAACTGGGCGAGTGCGAGGCGATTCCTGGAAAGACCATGCCGAACCTCGCCATTGTCGAGAGAGACTATGCGAACCTTTATAACCGCTTTGTCTCTGTCGGGCCTGCCATGGGACACATGGGCGCCCATGGCATCGCCTGGGAGGCTGATGATATCCACGAAAAACTCCTTGGAGAATTCCCGACAGTAACATGGAACGAGAGGAGCCATCTCAGCCTGGAAGAAGAAGAGACCGTGGCGAATGTAATCTTCTCCTTTGCGCCGGAGACGAATGGTGAGCTGAGCTACCGGGCGTATCAGAACCTCGAGAAGAGAGTTGGGAAGCCCCTTGCATCCATCGCCGAAGGAAACAGGAATTTCCGCATCACCTTTGAAGAGATCAGGCGGCAGCCCCGCCGCTTCATCAGCACCCCTGTCTGGTCCGGTCTTGTTAATGATCAGCGGCCCTATGCACCCTACACTTTGAACGTGGAGTACGGAGTTCCCTGGAGAACTCTGAGCGGCAGGCAGTCCCTCTACCTTGACCATCCGGTATACCGGGAATTTGCCGAAGGACTCCCGACATTCAAGGGAAAGATCAACCGGGAAGCTCTCGATGAACTCACCGAGGACGACAAGAAGGAGGGATTGATCCTGAACTTCCTCACGCCCCACGGCAAGTGGTCCATCCACTCCACCTTCAGCGACAACATCAGGATGCTCACCCTCTCACGGGGAGGACAGGTGGTATGGATCAACAGCGCCGACGCTGCACAGGCCGGGATCATGGACAACGACTGGGTCGAGGTCTTCAATACGAACGGTGTCATTGTCTGCAGGGCGATCGTTACCTCCCGAGTGCCGAAGGGCACGTCATGGATGTACCATGCGCCTGAAAGGACCCTCAACATCCCGAAGTCGAACAAGACCGGGAGACGCGGCGGGGTCCACAACAGTGTGACACGGATCCGCCTGAAACCGACGCTCATGCTCGGGGGCTATGCACAGTTCAGTTACTATTTCAACTACTGGGGACCTATCGGCGTAAATCGTGACTGCTATGTCGTGGTCAAGAAACATAAGAGGGGGTGATGCTATGGACGTAAGAGCTCAGATCGTGATGGTGTTCAATCTCGATAAATGCATCGGTTGTCATACCTGCAGCATATCGTGCAAGAACATATGGACCGACAGGAAGGGCGCTGAATACGCCTGGTGGAACAACGTCGAAACCAAACCGGGAATCGGCTATCCAAAACAATGGGAAGACCAGGGGAAGTACAAGGGCGGCTTCTTCGTCAAGAATGGAGAACTGAAGCTGAAGCAGGGAGGTAAATTCGCGACGCTCCTGAGCATGTTCTATCAACCGAACATGCCGAAGATGGAGGACTACTATGAACCCTTCGACTTTGATTATGGCAACCTCTACAACGCCCCTGAGGGCGACGACCAGCCCGTGGCCGATGCGATCTCCCAGATAACGGGAAAACGGATGGAGACGATCAGCGGGGGGCCCAATTGGGATGATGACCTCTCAGGCTCACCCCTCTACGCTGCCGAGGACCTCAACCTGGAGGACAGGAAGATCATCGAAGAGTACGGGAAGATCTTCATGCTCTACCTCCCGCGCATCTGCAACCACTGTCTCCACCCGGCCTGTATGGCATCATGCCCGTCCAAGGCGATCTACAAGCGGGGGGAGGACGGTATCGTCCTCATCGATCAGAACGTCTGCAAGGGGTGGCGCTTCTGCAACTCTGCCTGTCCCTACAAGAAGACCTACTACAATTGGAAGACCGGCAAATCGGAGAAGTGCATCTTCTGCTATCCCCGCGTCGAAACGGGACAGTGCAATGCCTGCGCCCATAGCTGCGTCGGCAGGATTCGCTATGTCGGTGTCCTTCTTTACGATGCCTCACAGGTCGGCAGTGCCCTCGTCAAGAGCGACACGGAGTTGGTGCAGGCCCAGCGTGAACTTATTCTCGACCCCCGGGACAGGGCGGTGCAGGAAGGCGCCAGGGCCAACGGTATAAGCGACGCCTGGCTGAAGGCTGCCGTCCATTCGCCGGTCTATGCCCTTGTCAAGAAATACGACCTCGCTCTCCCGCTTCATCCGGAGTTCAGGACTATGCCGATGACCTACTACATTCCGCCGCTGTCGCCGGTCCTCGCATCCCGGACAGGATCGTATGCGATAGCCGACCACGAGTCGATACCGACGATCGATACCCTCAGGGTTCCGATCAGTTACATGGCGAGCATGTTTTCCGGAGGCAACCGTGAAGTAGTCGCCGACGTGATGAAGAAGCTGATCGCGCTGAGGCAGTATATGCGGCAGGAGAACCTGGGCGAGAAGCCCGATGAGAAGGTCCTTATGGATGTCTCACTCGACAGAGAGGCCGCAGCGCGTATACACCGTCTCTTCGCCATCGGAGGATACACCGAACGAAATGTGATCCCTCCACAACAACGGGAAGAGCAGGCAGCTGCTTTACGGAAGGGCGGCAGGGGCTTCGGCCTTCTCGTGAAGCCAAGGGGGGGAGTATGAACCGCATCGAGACCTACCAAGCCTTGGCGCAGGCCTTCTCCTATCCCTGGAACAGGGAGACCTTGCTCTGGTCAGTAGAGCAGTTAAGAGGAAGTCTGGAGAGCTGCGGCGAAGATCCCCTCGCCGGGCTTAGGGAATTCATTTCGCGGTCTGACCTTGCGCGCATCCAGGAGGAGTATACCGTCGCCTTTGATCTGAGTCCGGCATGCGCCCCCTACGTGGGGTATCATCTCTTCGGTGACACCCACAAGAAGGGAGAGTATATGATCAAGCTCAAGGGGATCTACCGCGAGCACGGCTATTACCCTCCTGACAGCGAACTCCCCGACCACCTCTCGGTGCTCTTTGACTTTCTTGCTCACATGCGCAGGGAGGCGATGGATGAGGAACGGAGAGATTTCCTTTCCGCACACATGCTTGAGGGCATGAACAAGATGCGCAGTGTTGCGGGGAGCAAGCCTGAGATGCTTTGGAGAGATCTGATAACCGCTGCCTGCATGATCTGTGCGGCAGACTGCGAGGAGGTAACAACATGTTAGACAATCTCATCTTCATCGTCCTTCCCTACAGTGCGCTGGCGCTTTTTCTCTGCGTGGTGCCCTACCGGTATTTCGCGAACCGCCTGACCTGGACGCCCTTTTCGAGCCAGTTCCTGGAGAGCAAGACCCTTTACTGGGGCGCCATGGCTTGGCACTTCGGCATCATCATCGTTCTCCTCGCCCACCTGACAGGATTTCTCGTGCCGCGCGTGATCGAGGCCTTCCTCTCGAACCAGACCTTTTTCCTCGCCCTCGAGAATGTCAGTCTGGGGCTCGGACTCCTTGCCCTCTTCGGGAGCAGCGTCCTGTTTTTCCGGAGGATGACGGCAGAGAGGATAAAGGCTGTAAGCGGAATTGCGGATTGGTTGATCATCATCCTTCTCATTTGCCAGGCTGCCACAGGCGTGTATATCAGCATCTATGTGAGATGGGGATATCAATGGTATCACTATACGGCGGTCCCCTATCTCTATTCACTCCTGAGCTTCCATCCCCAGATCGAGTACGTGAGCGATTTCCCGATCCTCTTTAAAGTCCACGTGGCAGGGGCCTTTCTTATCCTCGGCGTTCTCCCCTTCACCAAGCTCGTTCATCTCCTCTATCTCCCCGTGGGCTTCTTAAAAGATCCGCCGATACTCTATCGCTGGCTTTCGAGTCCGAAGGGGAGGTGAGACGGCAAGAATCTGCGTTCTCTTGAGTTGAGTTTTCACGAATTATTTCTTAAGAAAAGGAGAAGAACATGGAAATGGAACCAGCAGTAACGGCTACAAGGAAGACTTCAAGTCGAGTGCTCACGACATGGAACCCGGAAGACAAGGCCTTCTGGGAGTCTGAGGGCAAGGCTATTGCCCGGAGAAACCTCTGGATCTCCATCCCGGCCCTTCTCCTTGCATTCGCGGTCTGGATGGTCTGGAGCGTCGTTGTAGTAAACCTCCCCAATATCGGTTTCAAGTTCGACACCAACCAGTTGTTCTGGCTTGCCGCGCTTCCGGGCCTGTCAGGCGCTACACTGAGGATATTCTACTCCTTCATGGTGCCGATCTTCGGCGGTCGCAAATGGACAACCATCAGTACCGCATCACTCCTCATACCGGCCGTAGGCATAGGTCTTGCCGTACGCGATTCAAGCACGAGCTATACGACATTCCTCATCCTGGCGCTGTTATGCGGATTCGGCGGCGGCAATTTCGCATCGAGCATGGCAAATATCAGTTTCTTCTTTCCCAAGGCGCAAAAGGGAACGGCCCTCGGATTGAATGCGGGACTCGGCAATCTGGGCGTCAGCACAATGCAGTTCATCGTACCGATCGTCATAACTGCAGCAGCCTTCGGAGGCCTCGGCGGTGATCCGCAACTATGGGCGAAGGGCTCTGCGACAAAACAGATGTGGCTTCAGAATGCAGGTTTCATCTGGGTGCCCTTTATCCTGGCCTCCACCATCGCTGCATGGCTCGGGATGAACGACATAGCCAGTGCGAAGGCTTCCTTCAGGGATCAGGCGGTCATCTTCAGGCGCAAGCATAACTGGATCATGTGCTGGCTCTATCTCGGCACCTTCGGCTCGTTCATAGGCTATTCAGCAGGGTTGCCGCTTTTGATCAAGTCCCAGTTCCCGGTAATCGACCCCGTGAAGTATGCCTTTCTCGGCCCTCTCGTAGGTGCCGCGATTCGTCCCGTCGGCGGCATTCTTGCCGACAAACTGGGAGGGGCGAAGGTCACGTTCTGGAACTTCATCGTAATGGCTGGAGCTGTCTTTGGAGTCCTTTATTTTCTTCCCCAAGGCGGGACGGGCGGGAATTTCTGGGGCTTCCTGGCCATGTTCCTGCTCCTGTTCACTACGACCGGCATTGGCAATGGTTCCACATTCCGAATGATCCCGATCATCTTCATGACTCACCACAAGTGCGAGGACACGGAATCCTGTACACCTGACCAGCTCGCACGCCTCAAGGAAGCGGCCAAGGAATCTGCAGCGGTGCTCGGGTTCAGCTCAGCCCTTGCAGCCTACGGCGCATTCTTTATTCCCAAGAGCTTCGGGACATCCATCACGATGACGGGAGGCCCGCAGGCGGCCCTGTACGGTTTTCTTGCATTCTATGTCAGCTGCATCCTCATTACGTGGTGGTTCTATTCCCGCAAGTGCGCGGAGGTTCCCTGTTAATGAAGGGAGCGCGCGTAGGGCGCAGAATTTGGCTGTTCAGACTTCAGTTTTGTCAGGTAAAGGAACGAGAAAAGGCCGTTTTTTTATTAACTCAGGCGGGGCAATGTCCCCGGCGCAACAGGAGGTGTAATTATGGCAACGATGGCAGAATCTGATGTGAAAAAACTCGATCTTGATGAGGATGGGTATATCCGCAATATCGATGAGTGGAATATCCATTTCGTGGAGCAGTATGCGGAGAAGGAGGGGATAAAAAAACTGACCGCTGATCACTGGAAGCTTATCGCGGCGATCAGGTTCTCTTACGAAAAGAACGGTGTCTCCCCCCTCTGCCGGGACGTTCTGAAGGATACGGGATTCACGAAGCAGGCAGTCTATGCACTCTTCCCTATGGCAGGTCACAAGAGCGCGTATAAGCTTGCAGGCTTACCGAAGCCCCCGGAATGTTAGTTTTCATTATCGGTCGGCTCTGAAAGAGCAGGCTGGATAGGTATCCGCCCTCGGGCTCACGTCTCGGCGGAGACGGCCCGAGGGCCTTACCCGAATGCATAATCATAGACCTCGGACTTGGAGAGAATATTCTTCGCTTTTATCTCCCTGATCTTCATAGCCTGCACGTTATCATGATTCGAACATTAGCTTCTTGATCTTGCATGCGCTCTTGGCCCCTTTAGGAGAAATGAGATACACTACATGGGATGAAAAAATCACGAGTGACTATACGATCCGCCTCCTACGATTACGGGACGCTCAGACCCCTTGTCTTCGAGATGATCGATTTTTTTTGTGGGCGCACAGTCAAGAAGGGCAGCCGTGTGTTGATCAAACCGAATCTGCTCGCCCCAGCCCGGCCTGAAAGGGCGATGGTCACACACCCGATGGTCGTGAAAGCGGTCGTGGAATGGGTCATCCAAAAGGGCGCACGGCCACAGATATCCGACAGTCCGGCGATGGGAGGCTTCGAGAAGGTGCTGAACGAAAGCGGCATCAGAGACGTGCTTAACGGTCTGGAAGTCGAATTTCGGGAATTCAGGGAATCTGTCACGTTTGATACCGGCGAGCCATTCAAAAAGATCGAGATTGCAAAAGATGCGCTCGAAGCTGATCTTCTCATCAATGTCCCCAAGCTAAAGACCCATGCCCAGATGCGCATGACTCTCGGTGTGAAGAACCTATTCGGATGCATCGTCGGGTTGAGAAAGCCCGAATGGCACCTCAGGACGGGAGTAAACAGAGATCTCTTTTCAGCCCTGCTGGTAAAGGTCCATCATGCACTGAAACCAGCCGTCACCGTTCTGGACGGGATACTCGCGATGGAGGGGCAGGGGCCGGGCAAAAGCGGGACGCCGAGAAAGCTGGGAATCATAGCAGCCAGCGATGATACCTATGCTCTTGATATCTCCATATGCAGGATGCTCGGGATCGATCCCCACGATGTCTTTACAAACAATGCTGCCCGTGAAATGGGATATACTGGCGGCGAGATTGAGGTGATCGGCGAGGTGCCGGTCGTTGACAACTTCAAGTTCCCTGACATCTCACCGGTCGTTTTTGGCCCCGAAATGCTACACGGTTTCATCAGGCGGAATCTCGTGCAGAGGCCGATGCAGGACATCTCCGAATGCAAGCTCTGCGGGGAATGCTGGAAATACTGTCCAGCAAGGGCAATCTCACAAAAGGGTCATGAGGTCCGCGTCGATTACGACAAATGCATACGATGCTATTGCTGCATAGAAGTCTGCCCCCATGCTGCGCTCCGCATTGAGGAGCCTCTTCTTGGCAAGCTCTTCAGAAGACTCAGAAGATAATGGCAAGGTCGACCTGCGCTCGGTGTCTGGGCAAAGAGGAAGGTCCTTTCCCAAAAGCGCTTGCGGCCGACAGAGTTGTCGGGCTAGGCATCCACAGCGAGCAGAAGGCCGCTACACTAAAGGTTCTTTGATAATATTTGCGTTAATCGTGTAAAATAAATTTCTTATTTGCAGCGAATTAAACAAGGAGGAAAGAAATGAAAAAGCATCCATTTTATTTTGTTTTCAGCCTCATTACCACAGTCTTTGTTGTAGCGGAGGTTGCATTCGCTGACGTGCCCGTTGCGAAGTCTGTTCCGACCCTTAGTGAATGGGGCATGATTGTGACCGCGCTGGGTTTGGGACTTGGCGCGACATACAAAATTCTGAAGAAGGAAAAATAATTATTATTTCAGTTTATTGCAAAGGTAGGACTATGCTTTCCAGCGTGTCACCATAGTTGCATCAACTCCTCGGCCTGCATCATAACTAACAAAGGCCGCTGAGAGGAAGCTATTAATGTTGGGCTGGCTGTCGGCATTTGCATTTACACAACTGATTGAAGTCCCCCTCTATACCTATGCTCTTAATGAAGTAAACTTCTCAAGATCAAAAAGAGTCGCTGTCGCGTTTGGCGCCAGCACAATTACACATCCGATAGTCTGGTTCGTATTTCCTGCTTTGATTCCTGATTCATATGTG
>DASRZP010000015.1 GCA_035686305.1 Thermodesulfovibrionales bacterium
AAAGGATTCTGAATCATCAAGACCGGCCTTTGCAGTGTTGCCTTTGAAGCCCATCGAGGCAAGCTGCCGGGCGAGAAGATCATCGGTATTTACGGAGAAAATCATATTCCCCTTGACATGGGGCACAGGGCAGATGTATACAATCCATAGACCGGGGAAGTCAAAAAAACCACAAGGAGAAGGATATGATCCCATCTATTCGTTTATCCCTGATCGCACTCGTGACGGCTCTTTCAAGCGGACTCGTCCCGATTGTAACCGCACATGCCGATGACGGCCAGAGTCTCCTGCAGGAGGTTAATCATATTGTTGTGATCTATCAGGAAAACCACAGCTTCGACAATCTCTTCGGCGGATGGGAACACGTTGATGGTATTCGGGTAGGCGATACTCATAAAGGTGGACATGTGCCTCAGGTCGATCAGGAGGGTAGGATCTTCGCCTGCTTGCCGCAGAATGACGTGAATCTTACATCTGCAAAGCCCTTTCCTAAAGACTGCTCAGAAGGAGCCGATGCGATAGGTGACCAATTCAAGAACAAGCCCTTTTCTCTTGATAAACTCCTCTCCTTCTCCGATCTGACGTGCGTACCTCCGGGACTGCGGGCGGACAACGGCTTGGCGAAGGGTTATGGTCTCCGTGGCGGGTGTACGAGGGACATGGTGCATCGCTTCTATCAAGAGCAGTACCAGATCAACAAGGGCAGGATGGATCGCTACGTTGTCGGGAGCGATGCTGTTGGCCTGGTGATGGGCTATTATGAAACCAACAACCTCCCGATCTACAAATACCTGCACCGCGCCGGCCATCCGCGCTATGTCATCGCCGATAATTTTTTCCAGGCTGCATTCGGCGGGTCCTTCCTGAACCACCAATGGCTGATCGCTGCACGCACGCCTGAATGGGTTGATGCCGTGAATGATGGATCTGCATTTGATCAGCATTCGGTTGTTGACAGCAACGGCATGCCCAAAAGCTCCATGCTCTACACCCCGCCGGCAAACGCCCTTGTGATGGACCAAGCTCTAACGGCTTCCTGCAAGCCTTCGGAAAAGCGCGGTCCTACCCCGGCAGGCGTGGTCTGTGGCAATTTCGTGGTCAACACCATTCAGTCTCGCGCATGGCCCTATGATCCGAATGTGAGCGACAGCGAAAAACGTCTGCCTTTGCTCACAACGACGACCATCGGGGACGAACTCACCGCAGCCGGCGTCGATTGGGCATGGTATTCCGGCGGCTGGGCAAATGCTGAGGGCGCAGACAAACAGCCGGGCTATACGAACAGACCTCGCTATACCAGACCGGGCGGAGGGCCACAATGCCCGGCTACGGCGTATGAGAACGCCCGGTGGCCAAAATGTCCCGATAAACTGTTTCAATTCCATCACCAGCCCTTTAACTATTACGCAAATTATGCCCCCGGGACAAAGGCGCGTGAAGACCATCTCCGAGATGAGGAAGAGTTTATTCTGCTCGCAAAAGGGTCCAGGTCTGAACCCTGCAAACTCAGGAAAGTGAGTTTTGTTAAGCCAAATGGCGGGGACAACGAACATCCCGGCTACGCCAGCCTATGGAAGGGCAACAACCACCTGGTGGATCTGATCAAGTACGTTGTCAATAGCTCATGCGCTAAAGACACGATGATTATCGTCACCTATGACGAGTTCGGCGGGCAAGCCGATCACGTCCCGCCTCCGGCGACAGGCAATCCCGTTGGTCCCTATGACCAGTGGGGACCTGGGACGCGCATCCCTGCGCTGGTAATCGCTCCTCATTTGAAGAACGAATTCGCTGTCGATCACGAGGCGCACGACACGACGTCGATACTTGCGACGATAGAGCATCGTTTCGGCCTGTCTTCACTCGGCAGCCGGGATGCAGCTGTCAAGGATTTGAGCACGATCTTCAAGGCGAAAGGAGTGCCGGCTCAAGCCCCGAAACAATACTGAACGGTAACGTCGAAAGCCGGAAGCGCACCGATGCAGGGACGACGGAGACGGAACCGTTGAGGCCCCTTACAGGATCGAAATTCCCCATGTCCCTTGGTTTTGATGACCCGGCATGAACATTTGACTAGAATTTCTCTATGAGGTAATATCTTGTATGCATCAACACGCTGACTTCGTGCCGCTCCATCTTCACACGGAATACAGTCTTCTTGACGGTTCCATCAAGATCGAAGAGCTTGCTGAACAGGCCTCGCGCTTCAAGATGCCGGCAGTCGCCATGACCGACCACGGTAATCTCTTTGGTGCAGTGGAATTCTACAAGAAGATCTCGAAGGCAGGGATAAAGCCCATCATCGGATGCGAGGTGTATGTTGCCCCTGCAAGCCGCTTCGAGAAGGGTGGCACGGGCGCATCGGAGGCATCGTTCCATCTCATCCTCCTTGCCAGGGACAACGCAGGATACCGAAATCTTGTGACCCTTGTTTCGAAGGGTTACACCGAAGGGTTTTATTATAAGCCGAGGATAGACAAGGACCTCCTCACGCAGTACTGCGGGGGACTGATCGGACTTTCGGCCTGTCTCAAGGGAGAAGTGCCCTATTACCTGAACAGGGACATGACGGACAAGGCGCGGCAGAGCGCCCTTGAGTACAAGCGCATCCTCGGTCCTGAGAATTTTTATTTTGAGCTGCAGGATAACGGTCTCGAGGCCCAGGCAAAGGTGAACCGAAAACTCGTCGAACTTGGTGAAGAACTCCATATCGGTGTTGTCGCAACGAATGACTGTCACTATCTCAAGAAGGAAGACGCACGCGCGCACGATATCCTTCTCTGTATCCAGACGGGCAAGACCGCGAGCGATACGTCGAGAATGCGGTTTGAGACTGAGGAATTTTATCTCAAGTCTCCGGAAGAGATGAAAAAGGCCTTCGCCGATATCCCTGGCGCCCTGTCAGCCACGCGGCAGATTGCCGAGAGGTGCAATGTCCAGTTCACCCTTGGAAAGGCGCTGCTTCCGCTCTTTGCCGTTCCCGGAGGAACACCGGAATCCTATCTCAAGGAACTCGCCCACAAAGGACTGAGAGAGAAATTGGGAGACAGCCCCCCCGAGGTCTATAGGGAGAGATTACGGGTTGAACTGGGCATTATCAACAAAATGGACTACGCATCCTATTTTCTCATCGTATGGGACTTCATCAGGTATGCCCGGAGTAAAGGCATACCCGTAGGCCCCGGTCGTGGGTCTGCTGCCGGGAGTCTTGTGGCATACTGCCTCGGGATAACAGAGATTGATCCCATTCGATATAACCTCCTTTTCGAACGCTTCCTGAACCCCGAGAGGATCAGCATGCCTGATATCGACGTCGATTTCTGCAAGGACAGAAGGGGAGAGGTCATCTCATACGTCTCTCAGAGATACGGTGAAGACCATGTGGCACAGATCATAACCTTCGGAACAATGGCTGCAAAAGCTGCGATCAGAGATGTGGGGAGGGGGCTCGATATGCCCTATGCCGAGGTCGACAGGATAGCCAAGCTTGTTCCCAATACCGTGAACATCAAGATCGATGAAGCCTTGCGCGATGAACCACAGCTCAGGGAACTGTACGAGAGTGACCCGAAGGTGAAGGACCTTCTCGATATCGCCAGGAGACTCGAAGGTCTCTGCAGACATGCCTCTACGCATGCCGCTGGCGTTGTTGTTTCTCCTGAGTCCCTCAATGAATACGCCCCCCTTTACAAGAATCCGACGGACGGCACCATAACGACACAGTTCGATATGGGCTCTGTTGAAGCCATCGGTCTCCTGAAATTCGACTTCCTCGGCCTCAAGACCTTGACGGTCATCGAAAAGACGATCGACTATATAAGGGCCAATGGCGGTATCTTCTCCCTTGAGGATATCAGGTTCGACGATACTGACACCTACGGCCTCCTCAGTTCCGGTCAGACGACCGGCGTTTTCCAACTCGAAAGCGAAGGGATGCGTGATATCCTTGTGAGGATGCAGCCGAACAGGTTCGAGGACCTCATTGCCCTCGTTGCGCTGTACCGTCCGGGCCCTATGGCCTGGATAGATGACTTTATCAAGCGCAAGAAAGGTGAGGCGAAGCTTTCCTATGAACTGCCCCAGTTAAAGGAGATCCTCGACGAGACGTACGGCATCATCCTTTACCAGGAGCAGGTCATGATGATCGCGAACAAAATAGCGAACTTCTCCATGGGCCAGGCCGATATCCTGAGAAGGGCTATGGGGAAGAAAAAGCCTGAAGAGATGGAGAAGCAGAAGGAGGTCTTCATCAAGGGCGCTGTTGCGAACGGAATAACGGAGAAAAAGGCGGCCCGGATCTTTGAGACCATGGAGCCCTTTGCGATGTACGGGTTTAACAAGTCCCATTCTGCAGCCTATGCCTATATCGCCTATCAGACCGCTTATCTCAAGGCCCATTTCCCTGTTGAGTTTATGGCGGCGACCCTCAGCACGGACATGGACAACACCGACAAGATCGTCAAGTCCATAGGGGAGTGCAGGAAGATGTCGATCGATATCCTGCCGCCTGACATCAATGAGAGCGGGAGGGAATTCAGGGTGATCGGAACGTCGATTCGCTTCGGACTCGAGGCGGTCAAGGGGGTCGGTTCGGCTGCCATTGAATCGATTCTTGAGGCGAGAGAGAAGGAAGGGCCTTTCAGATCTCTCGAGGATTTTCTCCAGAGAATGGACGGCAAGAAGGCCAACAAGAAGGTTGCCGAGAGCCTCATCAAGGCCGGGGCCTTTGACTCCCTCGGAACGCACAGGGCCGAGGCCATGACTTTCCTGGATTCCTCAGGCGGTTCGTCGAGAGTCGGCAGCCTCTTCGGTCAGGATGATCCGGGCAGGAGGGAGATTTCACGATGGGACGAAATGGAGACCCTGAGAAATGAGAAAGAGACCCTTGGGTTTTACATTACCGGACATCCCCTCACGAAATACCGCGAGGTGACCTCGGCGTTGCAGGTACGGAGATTATCTGATCTTGAGGCTGTTGCCGACAAGGAGGAGGTCCAGGTTGCTGGGGTAGTGAGCGCAATCAAGAAGATAAAGACCAAAGGAAAGGCCGAGACTATGGCATACCTCACCCTCGAAGACGAGGACGGGAGCGTTGATGTCCTGGTCTTCCCCGAGATGTACAGGAACATGGCCGAAATCCTGAACAAGGAGAGTCTCCTCGCGGTGAAGGGGACGGCAGATAAAACCGAAAAGGGCATCAAGATCATATCCAAGGAGATTTCACCGCTCCAGGATCTTATATCAAACAGGGGCCCCCAGAAAGTGGAAGTGACGATCAAAGCACCTGCCATGCCTGAAGACCTCAAGAGTCTGAAGGAGCTCTTGTCCTCCTATAATGGGAAAAAGGGCAGATGCCAGCTCTACCTCAGGATCGAAGCCGGGGGAGCCCTCGTTGATATCGCCACAGGATTGTCTGTTGAACCGTCCTCTGATCTCATCGGGCGCGTTGAAGGGCTCATCGGGAAGGGAACGGTAAAGATCAGCTAAGATGACAGGGCGGAAGAGAGGATGGACCATGAAGATCTCTGTCGCCGAGTCATCTGTGCGGTCTTGAACGCCGGGTTGGCTGATGAGATACTATCTCGACTTCGAAAAACCGATTGAAGAGCTCGAGACAAAGATCGATGAGCTGAAGCGTCTGTCTGACGGCAAGGATATCGATATCACCGCTGAGATCAGGAAACTTGACAAGAAGGTGAAGGACCTCAGGTCAGAGATATTCGTGAACCTCACTCCCTGGCAGAAGACAATGATAGCGAGACATCCTGACAGACCCTATACCCTCGATTACATTGCTCTTCTCGTTGAAGATTTTATGGAACTCCACGGGGACAGGCGGTTTGCCGATGATCCTGCCATTGTCGGGGGAGTGGGGAAGATCAGGGGCGTGCCCTTCATGATCATAGGTCATCAAAAGGGGCGGGGGACGAAGGAGCGCATATACAGGAATTTCGGCCAGCCCCATCCCGAGGGTTATCGAAAGGCCTTGAGACTCATGAAGCTTGCAGAGAGATTCAAGGTGCCGATCCTGACGTTCATTGACACCCCGGGAGCATATCCCGGCATCGGTGCCGAGGAGAGAGGGCAGGCCGAGGCGATTGCGAACAATCTCATGGAGATGTCCAGGATCAAGAGACCGATCATATCCATCGTGATAGGAGAAGGGGGAAGCGGCGGCGCCATTGCCCTTGGCGTTGCCGACAGGGTCTATATGCTCGAGCATTCCGTTTATTCGGTCATATCTCCCGAGGGGTGTGCTGCCATCCTTTGGAAAAAAAACGGGGAACTGGGTTACGAGGACTACGAGAAGGCGGCGCAGGCCCTCAAACTCACTGCCCATGACCTTCTCAGGTTCAAAGTGATCGACGATGTTATACCTGAACCGCTCGGTGGTGCGCACAGGGACTATGAAGCCATTTCACAGAAGATAGCCGATTCTGTCATAAGGGCCTTTGACGACCTGAAATCAAAGACGCCGGCTAAACTCGTTGAGGACCGGTACAGAAGATTTCGGAAGATCGGCACCATCGAGACCGCTGAACGGGAAAGGGCCAGTCATGCCGGAAGTTGAATTGCCGAAGACTGATGAGCTTGAGGAGATTCGGGGAAAGGGATTTACGAAGCGCGTTGCCCTCAGTACGGCGATTGTTGCTGTGCTCCTCGCAATTACCTCTCTCGGGGGAAACAAGGCGATGAAGGAGATGCTCCTTGCACAGCAGCAGTCGTCAGACCAGTGGGCTTTCTATCAGTCCAAGGTGGTCCGCGAGCATTTCTATCGGACGCAGAAGATACAGATGGAGACGGCTCTCCTCGAAAGGGGAGAGGCGATGAGGCCCGATGTCCGGAGGCAGTACGAAGCGCTCCTCAAGAAGGCGCAGGACGAAGAGCTGCGGTACGGAGAGGAGAAGAAGAAGATCGAAGAGGAAGCCAGGCGTCTCGAACATGAGCGCGATCTCTACCGGTCAAAAGACCCGTATTTTGAATATGCCGAGGCCCTCCTCCAGATCTCGATTGTCCTGGCATCGATTGCGATCATCGCTCTCTCCCGACAGATCTACTCCTTTTCGGTCGTGGCGGCCGTTCTCGGAACGGTATTCATGGTGAACGGCTATATCCTGATCTTCAGGCTTCCGTTTTTTCAGTAGGAAAGACGCGGGCTTCTCCGCCCATCACGGCTTGTGGCATTTCTCGCACTCCGTCACAGAGGTTGCTGCAGTACCGTTGTGGCAAGCGCCGCAGAACTTCCCGTTGTTCATCTCAGACATGGTCATCTTGCCCTGGGTCTTCTTCATGGCGAAGAGCTTCGTATGGCAGTCATCGCACTTGAACATCGAGAGATGGAACTTGTGGCTGAAGAGCACATTGCCGATGCCCTCGACCTTATAGAGAAGGGATCGGTCGAAGTTCCTCAGATCATGGCACCGTGAACATTCCGTCGGGGGAAAGGCCCTCTTTCCGTTATGGCATTCACCGCAGTATTTGCCCTGATAGATATCGTCCATGGTGATTCTCGTTGAACCCCTCTTCATGAGAAATATCCCGAGATGACACTCCTTACACCCCAGCTTTGTGTGAAACTCGTGATTGAATTTCACCGGAAACCCCGATGAGGCAAGGGTAAAGGTCTTCAGGTCATGACAGTCAGCACAGAGGGTCGTATTGATCCGGATAGGGCTGTGTCCTTTAAAAGGATGACACTGGTTACAGTGATAGCCGGTGTCCCGGTGAATTCCATGGGGAAAGACGCCGGATCCCTTCTCCATGGAGGAGAACTTCGGGAAGGAATGGCACCGAAAACAGGGGAGGGCATTCGCTGCCTCGTCGCGCGTAACGATTCTCTCGGGTGGTTTTTCGACCTTCTGTTTTTCGACATGGGGAGCACAGGAGACGATCAACGTGAACAGGCTGATAAAGAGAATCCATCTCATCTGTTTGTCCTCCGTGCCATACCTATGAACTCCTTCGATTCATGGAGAGATCGGGATTCTCCTTCAGCTCCAGTTCGTATTCGAGCGGATGTTCGTGCTTGAACGTCTCCATGGGGATCTTGCCGGTGATCCAGGTCATGCTCATGGGGAACTTGTCCCACTTGAGATGTTCGTTGTAAAAGTGCCAGAAAAGGATGAAGACGATCGCAAGGAGCGCCTCGTCGCTATGGAGGACGGACAAGAGTTCCCATATCCAGTTTACGCTCCACCCCGGGAAAAAGTACTGGGCCTTTGTCGGAAAGGCGAGCGCAAGGCCTGACAGTCCGATGATCCCCATGCCCCAGAAGACCGCCCAATAATCAAACTTGTGGATATAGCTGAACCTGCCGAACTGGGGCTTTGTCTTGCTCAGGCCGAAGAAATAGAGGAAGTTGTGGATGAGATCGATCACATCCTGAGGGAGGGGGACGATGGTCGTTCTCGTATCGAACTTCATCTTCCCTGTCAGGAGCATATAGGCAAGATAGGCAACGTGCCAGACAAAGTCGATGAGCATGGTGACGCCCGCTATCCTGTGGATGATACCTGCCGTCTTCGGACCGCCCCATAACCGTATCCACCAGCCAGCATGCTCAATGGCAGGTTCGGGATATTTCAACGACCAGCCGGTAAAGGCAAGAAGCAGAAAGGTGACGAGCATGATGACATGCTGCATCCTGAAGGTGAGGTTGAAGCGCAGATATTCATTCGGTTTCGTATCAGTCATGGGAGTCCTCCTTTTTCTTTCTAAAAACATGATCTCTGATCTCGGAAAAGGCCTCGATGATTACGTGCCCGACGACAAAGAGGAAAACGCCAAGGGTCAAGACGATGAGGATCTTTTCTCCGTAGTATGGTATGGGATTGTCCTTGCCTGTCGGTTTATGAGTTATGGCGGTGACAAACTTCTTCGTGGCCCCAGGATGACACCTCCCGCAGGTCTGGACCCTCTTCTCCCATGAGACGGGTGATGCGGGATCGTCCCATTTCTTTATGCCGTGCGCCCCGTGACAATCGACGCACGTCGGTGCGTCAGGATGGCCGAGGGCGTATTTCTTCCCGTGAAAACTCTCTTGGTATCTCTCGATGATATGGGTCCCGAGATTATATTTCTTCGCTATCTCCTGTTTATCATGGCATTCCCCGCAGGTTGTGACGATCTTCCAATGGTTCACCATGGATTCTCCTGACTTCGCGGGCATGATGTAATGAGGAGAACCATGGCAGTCCAGGCAGAACGCGCCGTCCTTCTGCTTCTTTTCCATGATGTTTCTGCCGTGGACGCTTTCGGAGACGGCTTTGTAGATATCGCTGTGGCAATCGGTGCATGCCGAGTATGCAACAGGGTCTACCGCCGCCTTGGGAGCAATAAGGCTCACGAGACCGGCGATCCCCTTTCCGACGTCCCCCTTCGGGGATTCATGGGGATTGTTTATAAAGGTCTTGTGGCATGCCGTACAGCCTATCATGCCGTGTACGGACTTCGAAAAACGTTCTTCATCGATGTTGACCTCGATAAGGATGCCCTTGTCTGTTCTGATTTTGGCCTTCATAGCGGTGTGACAGGCAAGGCAGGTGAAGGTTTCTGCAGATACAGGCGGCGAAGGCAAGAACACTGATATCAGCAGCAG
>DASRZP010000016.1 GCA_035686305.1 Thermodesulfovibrionales bacterium
AGGCGTTATTGAGGCCGGTTGTAAAAGTATCATCGGCTCCCGCTTAAAACAATCCGGAATGGAGTGGACCGTAAAAGGTGCAAACGCCATTATCGCCCTCCGATGTGCCATGCTCTCGCATCGTTTTGAAGACTTCTGGGAGTCCAGGGCTGCTTAATACCCGATTCTATGACGCAGGCCCCTGTCCCATCTTCTCTTTATAGAGCACCATATATTCAGCCTCTAGGGACTCAAATTTTTTTTGCAGGGCGGCGATTTCCCTGTCTTTCTTTTCAATAGTCTCTTCAAGCTCTCTTGTCTTCGCTTTCAGGAGTTCCTTTTCTTCCCGGATCTTTCCGTATTCACCCTGGACAACGGCCTCTCCTTCATCTTTCTCTTGCCAGACCTTTTGAAGCTCAGCCTGCCACATGCTGATCTTCTTTGTCAGGCGGTCATTCTCCTTTTCGAGGACGTCCACACAGAGCTGAAGTTCCTTATTGTTGCGATCGAGGCTATCAAGGCTCTCCTTCATGGACTCGGAGACCCCTGCATCTTCTGCGATGACAACCAGCTTTTCCCGTAATCCCTTACTGTTCCTGTGAATAGCATCGAGCCTCCTCTGGGACTCTGCAAAGAGTTCCTTATACAAGAGGAGATCGGCGATCCTTTTTTCCTGTCCTGAGGCCCCCGCCTTTAACTCACGTATTTCCTCGCCTGAGTCATCGGTCTCCTTCGATGCTGTCCGGAACTTGTCGATCTCCGAGAGTAATTCCCTTTTGTCCCGAAGGATACCCTTTACGATCTCCTCAAAGGCCCGGCAGAAAGTTTCCCAGAGAACTCCATGGTTCTCACCTCTCTTGCCGAGACCCTCAAGCACCGTGTTCATCAGCTGCAGCCTCGATGACTGCAATTCCCTCAATATCATGTTCTCCGGATTGCTCGTCTCTTCTTCACTCACCATCTTCACCTGCTCAAGCTTCTCATCTCTCTGCCGTTCAATAAGCTTCTTTACCCCTTCCTTTTCCTCGTTTCCTCCCTTCATCATCTTCCGGTACGTTCTCATCCTGTAAAGAAGATACAGAGATAAGGCAGTCATGAGAACCAGTGCTTCCACAAGCAAAAGTAGATAGAGCGCATCAATCCTCAACATTGTCTTTCCTCCCCCGTGTCTTCATGAACTTCATTGCGGAAAAAACGCCGGCCGCGAGAAGGGCAATGCCAAGATTTATGACGCCGAAGGAGATCAGGGTCTTCAGCCAGGAGACATGGTCTTCCTCCTTTGCCCTGACCTCTTTTGACTGAGCAACCGGCGTTTTCGGTGCCTCAGCGGGCTTCGGCAAGACCCGGAACAGAACATCCTTTGCCCTATTGAAGGTCTCGGCCTCGGCAATGAACTGAATGCTGTAATCGCCTGCCTGGTCAGTCGAAAATTGTCCCCCGTAGACACCGTCATGGGGTGCGGTGTCCCCGTTCGTCCCGTCGTCATGAAGGACTATGGCAAAGGTCTTCCCGTCAGGTGGTTTTACCAGCGCCGATATCTTAATATGCTCAAGGACATCCTTCACCTTAATCGGCTCCTTGTCCTTCTCGATCCACCCATCGATCTTCAGAACCGTGCCCTGGGTGACAAGGTCCTCCTTGAATGAACTCATGAGCTTCAGATCGGTCATGATGAAGACCTTGTTACCCTCAGCTGCATGAAATTTTACCTTCCATCTGCCTGAAAGGGGCTGTTTTACGGTGATCATATCAAATACCTTTGACTCATACCACTGGATGTCGGGTCCATGTCTCTTCGATGTCTGTTCCCTTGCAGAGGGATCGGCAATTGCCACTGCTGTCCCGGGTGTTTTCTTTGTGATAAGGAGTACCATCTCCTTCACATCCTTGTCCACTGAGAAGCCGTCTCCCTGGATCGGAAGGGAATCAGGAGACTTTACTTTCTCGAATACCGACGCGAAGACAAGATGGAGGTCCTGGCCTGTCTTTGCGAGCCTGTAGAACCCGCCTGTTTTTGTTGCTATCTCTTCAAGAAGTGCCTGGTCAGACTCCTCAGTGAAGGCTATCGTGTAGATCCTCACCCCGGCCTTCTTGATCTCAGGCAAGAGTGACATCTTCAGGTCTGCTACGAGGGCCTCTTCCTTTACCCTGTCACCGAGGTCCATCTGTCCGTCGGACATGAGGATAAGGATCTTCTCGTCATTATGCGAGGACTTGAGGGCTTCAAATCCCATCTTGATGCCCTCGTGGATGTTTGTAAAGAGGCCTTTCGAGTTGACCATCTCGACTGCCTTGAAGAGGCGTTTCTGTCCGGATTTCTCTCCTATCTCTGTAATGCCGATAAGAAGCCTGGCACTATCACTGAAGCTCACGATGCCGGCGCGGTCGTTATCGCTGAGGAGCGAGATAAAGAGCCTGGCAGCGGGTTTTCTGAGCGTCAGGGGATCGGTCTTCTTCATGCTGCCGGTGCTGTCCATAACGAGGACCGTGTCGATGCCCTTCATCTTTTCCTCTCCTCCTTCGGAAAAGGAAAAGGAGCATGTGATGATGAGACAGACGAGGACATATCGCGTCGCCATCTCTACGGACATACCTCCCAATAAACGATACACAATTATTAATTATATATCGGATTTCTTGAGAAAAGCTTAAGCGAGATTATTTTGTCCGTCTTCTCTACAAAAATCGCATTATTAAAGGTTTGAAGTATGCCCCCCTCAACAGTAATGTAAATGTTCAGGGGCATTGGCAGGTCCGTCTGCCGCAGAACAACGCATGACTATGTCTCGGATGACAATGCTTTCACCCTCTCCCGCACCTCGTCAGCAAAGAACTGGTACTCATCCACTCCCCCGGGCCTCTTCGAGAGATCAAGTTCTGAGGGATGATAGAGTCTTCCGAAGGAGATCCTCACCTTCGTCATCTTTGGCCACTTTGCACCTCTGGGCAACGCCCCGAAGGTCCCCTCTATGAGAGCAGGCACCACCGGTATATTGTGCCTCAGAGCGAGGATGCCAATGCCTTTCTTGAAAGGCATGATCGTTCCGTCAAAGGTCCTGCCTCCTTCGGGGAATATGCAGAGTATCCGCCTATTTCTCAGGACATAAGACGAAAGCCTGAGGGCGTTGCTCAGGAAGGTCTCAGGGTCTATCGGGATCGCATGGGCAAGCCTGCCGAAGAGGGAGGGCAGCCACCATCCGCTAAAGTACACCTGAAAGCCCTGGAAGAAGAGTATCCTGAAGACCTTGAGGGGAACGGTACCGCCGACCACGAATCCGTCCATGTTGCTCGCGTGGTTCGATGCAATGATGAAGGGCGGCTCGGGAAGGTTGTCGAGCCCCTTTATTTCAAGCCTGAAGAAGATTCTCAGGATCAGTCTCACAACCTTGAGCAAGAGAGCGCTGACAGCCCACTCGGTCCGGCTTAGTACAAGCCCGATCTCTCTCTTTTCTTCCTCCGTGATCTCAGCAGAGAAGATATCCTCTCCTGCGGCCCCTTCAGCCGCACGCACACCCTTTGACTTCTCATCCTTCACTCTGCTCAGGAGTTCTTCCACGGTTTGAATCTCGGAGGCGAAGGTCTCCGGCAGCTTCAGGGAGAAGGCCTTTTCGATAGCCACAACCAGTTCTATCCGCTGAAGAGAATCGAGGCGAAGATCGAGTTCGAGGTTATCCGATGCATGGACGGGGATCTTTTCCCTCTGGAGAGAGGCGATGCATTCGGCGATGACCCTGCCTGTCTCGTCTTGGAGAAGGGACGTATCCTCTTCCCTTGTCACCCTCCTGCCTCTTCTCGCTTGCTCGATGAAATCTTTCATCATGAAACGCTTCACCTTGCCAAGAGGCGTCCTCGGCAGCGGTTCTGAAGAGAGGGTGAACCCTCTCAGTCTCATGGAAGGGGGCATCGTCATAGATACCTGATTTATGGCAGTCTTCAGAAACTCCCGGATATTACCTATCCGTTCTTTCCGGGCATAGTCAAGGTCCGGGACAATGATGCCGTGCAGGGACTCAACCATACCGCGCTCCTCTGCGGCGGCAACGCATATCTCCTTGACAAGAGGGATCTTCAGATATGTCTTTTCCACGTCCTCGGGATAGATGTTCTTGCCTGAACTCAGGACGATGACCTCCTTCGCCCTGCCTGTGATAAAGAGATAGTTCTCATGATCGAGATGGCCCAGGTCGCCGCTCAGGAACCATCCGTCACGAATGGCCTTCGCAGTTTCCTCAGGGTCGTTGTAATAGCCCCTCATAACCATAGGCCCACGAATGGCGATCTCCCCTTCCCCGCTCCCCGAGGGGTTCATGATCCGAATCTCAACGGAAGGAAGAGGCTTTCCAGCAGACCCTGCCTTCCTCTTCTCTATGGGATTGAAGGTGACGACGGGTGACGTCTCCGTCAATCCGTAACCTTCGAGGACCGTAAACCCGAGGCCCTCAAGGTCCTCCATCACTAAAGGATCGAGCCTTGCGCCGCCGCTTGTAAAGAATCTGAAACTCTCGCCGAAGGCCTTATGGGCCGATACAAAGAGCACTTTTCCCATGTTCAATTCGGATATCTTTCTGAGCCCGCCGCTCACCCTCCTGAGGATACGGAGGATGACTGCCACAAACGCAGGCATCTCTCGGAACCTTCCTAAGATCCCGTTTCTGATGAGCTCAAGGAGCTGAGGGATCGCAACAAGGACAGTCACCCCCCTCTCTTTCATTGTGGATACGAGTTCCGGTCCCTTCAGGCCTTTCGGATAGGTTATGGACGCTCCGAGGAAAAGGGGTACAAGAAATGCACACATAAAGGAATAGGTATGGTGAAGAGGGAGGACCGATAAAACAACATCTCTTTCGGTGACCAACCCCTCCTCCATCAGGGCAAAAGCATCGGAACAGAAATTCCTATGAGTGAGCATCACGCCCTTTGGCCTTCCCGTTGTTCCCGATGTGTATACGATGGATGCCGTATCGTCCACGGCGATCTCGGAATAATTCTCAATCTCAAGGGTGTTCAAGATATCACTGAAGCGTGGAGAATCAAAGTTCAAAGCACGGGGGACCGAAACACTTGGCCTTGTCCTGTCACTGTAGAATACGAGGACCGAAGACGAATCATCGAGGAGGTTCCTGACCTCAGAAGCTCCAAGCTGCGCGTCTATCGGCACTGCAATTGCCCCCGACATCAGAATTCCGAGATAGGCAGCGCACCACTCGATCCTGTTTTCCGAGAGGATGGCGACCCTCTCTCCCTTCTCAATCCCTGATTTTACCAAGTGGGATGCCAGCCCCTTCACCGAGTTCAGGAACGTTCCATAGGTGATGCACTTCCATGTTTGATCGAAGTAGGTGAAGGCGGTATCGTCTCTATGCTTTACCGCAGAGTCGAGGAACAGACTGATGATGGTGTCACCGTTCATAGCAAGACGTTACCAGTCCGAATGTTGGCCGGTTCTCTTTTCAGGGCTGGAGGCAGATTAAAAACTGCAGCTACTTTTGCCGCACACTACCGGCCTTCTGCCTGATCTCCTCTATCGACTCCCTAACGATCCCTCTCACATCCTCGCTATCGTCACACAGCACTTCTGCCAGATAGTGAATCGCCTTGCAATGGCCGATGATCCCAAGGAGATAGGCTGCATCGCCCCTGACCGTTGGACTTGAGTCCTTGAGAAGATCTGCAATCCCCGGTATCGCCAGCACAATACCCCCGGGATCATCCTTCGCAAGAGTCTCGACAAGAGCAGAAATCCCGAGTCTCACACGCATCCTCTCGTCTGTCATCAATTCTCCGATCAAGGCATAAAGGCCCCGGTCATGCTTGAACATATCGATGATGTTTTCGAGGAAGCCCTTCTCCATATGATCAGCAATCGTCGACTTCATCTCAAAACGTTCCGTCATAGATTCCCCTTGTGGCCTCCTATTTGATCTTCTTATGGCCCCCACACACAACTATAATACAATTCATTGTGCAATACAATATCGCCATCTTTTCCCTGTAGAGATGACGTAGACCGAAGAAACAATCTGTCGAGATTTGGCATGTTGACACCGGACATTGATCATCTCCTCTTTTCATTCTTTCCATTGCGCCGTGCTAAACTGTTATTACTAAGGGAGACCATTAAGTATGGAGCACTGTCTGTCACTCCGGCTTGTCCGGAGTCTTTGTTCAGAACGATTCCCGACAGGCGCGAATGACACCGTAGGAATGAACTTATTGGTTTGGTAACGTATCGAACAAGGAGGAGGCACATGGGGAACGAGAGGTTGTGTGATTGCGGTTCGCCGGCAGACTGGGCTGAAATAGGCAGCACGTGGATATGTGTGGCGTGCAGAGACAAGGACGTAAGAAAGAATATCGATGAGTTTAAGGAAGCTCTGGGAAAATTGGAACGGATAGAGAGGGATTTGCGTATGCTGAAAGTCGATACCGTCTCGATCACGGGGTTGTTGAGCAAACTCAAAAATGAGATCAATAAAATTGAACCGTGATAGGGAATCACCCTTGCACGAAGGCATCCTTGAGGAGCTTGGACTGTCGCTCGAAGGCTTGTCTCGGATTCTTCGGGTCCTTCATGAGGGCGATTTCCTGTGTGATGAGTCTCGCAAGGTTCAGCGTGTGCGTATCGACCTTTGAGGACTCTCTCTTATAGAGAGGATGGTCCCGGTTTATATAGATCGTCGTCTCTTCTGAAAAGACCTCCGGGCCGTCTTCCCCGAAGTTATCGACGACGCAGGAGACGCCTGTCTCACCGAACTTTATTCTCTTTATGACCGCATTCGGCGTGAGCCTTTTCACTTTGGGCTTCTTTTTCTTCTTCTTCACTGTCTTCTCTTTCTTTTCCTCTTCCGGAGTGATATCCTGTCCTTCCTTCAGTCCCTCCTTCTTTCGCTGAAGCTCTGCAGCGCCTCCGATGCCGCCGGTCTCTTCACCGATGGGAAGGGCACCAAAGGGAGAAAGGTCGGGGTTGGCTGCGAGGGCCCTGTAGATCCTCTGGAGCGCTTCCTTGAGCGCCCGGCTGACCTTCTTGCTCTCCTTTTTCATGGTCAGCCTCTGGAATGATACCTTCACTCCTTCCATAACCCTGTCCATGACCCTCTGGAATTGCCGGTATTCTTCTGCATCCCTGACGAACCCGGTCCTGTCGCTTGTTATGGGAAGGAAATCCGCATTCACTTCGCCCCTGACCCTTGCCATCGATTTCCCCCACGTCTCCATACCGAAGAGTTCCCTTCTTACCGTCACCTGTTTGACCTTCACCTCGATGCCCAAATCCATCGATGATGAGGCGGTCTCAGGGAGGATCACGATCTCTCCGGTCAGGGGGCCAAAAGACGTTCCTTCGAGGATGGGGATCCTGTGGCCTGAAAGGCTCCGGGGAGTAACGGTATGGTTGTTGATCCTAACTCTGAAGTGGGGCGCCTTGATCGGTGTGCCTTCAATGATCTTCTCTTCAATGTCTTTCGGTTCAAACCTTTTCTCCAAACCTGCCAGGAGAACGGTTGTGCCGTTCTGCTTCCTGAAGTCTGCCGCAAGTTTTTCGAAAGGCAACTGCCATACCTCGCCGGTCTTTTCCCATTGCTCCTTGTCAAAGATCACCCTTCCGACGAAATCCTCTTTCTTCGTGATGACCTCGAACCTCTTGCAGGCCGCGAGACTCGCAAACTTGCCGATGCCGAACTGGCCGATCCTGTCCCTGCCGTATACCGGCGATTTCGGGGAGTAGAGCTTCTGCTGGGAGCCTATGCTGAAATACTGTTTCAGTCCCTCCATGTCCATACCGCTGCCGTTGTCCCTGATCTCGATGGCATCTTCAGACATGGTGATCTCGACAAGGGTCGCATCTGCGTCATAGGCGTTGTTCACGAGTTCGCGGACGAACTCGATGCTCTCTGCATAGAGCCTCTCGCCGATCGTAATGATGTGGCTCTTGTCGATTGTTACCCGTATGAATTCAGGGTCTGCGTGCATATGGCATCCCTTAGTCTCTATTCCTGGATGAGCTATGATACCACGATCTTGGTGTATAATACCTTTACTTATGGGCTTTTGGGCCACCATAAAGGAGGATTACCGGGCTGTCTTCAGGAATGACCCTGCTGCGAGGAACGGGATTGAAGTGATGCTCTCATATCCAGGTTTTCACGCGATCTTTCTTCACAGGATGAACCATCTCCTCTGGGACCTGAAGATACCGGTGATTCCGCGATTTTTTTCTCACATCGCTCGTTTCGTGACAGGCATTGAGATCCATCCTGCTGCCAGGATAGGGAAGGGGTTCTTTATCGACCACGGAATGGGGGTCGTGATCGGGGAGACAACGGAGATCGGTGAGAACTGCCTCCTCTATCAGGGCGTTACCCTCGGCGGCACGGGAAAGGAAAAAGGGAAGCGCCACCCGACCCTCGGGAATCACGTCGTCGTCGGGACCGGGGCCAAGATACTTGGGGCGATAACAATCGGCGATTATGCTAAGATAGGCGCCAATGCCGTGGTCCTCGACCCCGTTCCCGATCACGGTATCGCTGTCGGTGTCCCTGCAAAGGTGATCAAGAAAAAGGTCATGAGGATGCTGGAAGAAGGCCCGGTGGAGAGTCTTACGAGGGTCTCTATGCCTGATCCGATTGAGGAGAGTTTGAGGGTGATGGAGAGGCACATTGCAGAGCTCGAAAAGAAGATCGAGAGGCTCGAAGGAAAGGGAGGAATGATGCGCGTCTATAATACCCTTACCGGAAAGAAGGAGGAGATGGTCCCTCTTGCCCCCGGGAAGATCGGGATGTATGCCTGCGGAGTCACGGTCTATGACCTCTGCCATATCGGTCATGCGAGAAGCGCCATCGTCTTTGACGTCATAAGGAGATACCTGCTGTTCAAGGGCCTCGAAGTCAAGTATATCAGGAACTTCACCGACATCGATGACAAGATCATAAACAGGGCAAAGCAGGAGGGTATCACCTGGGACGCGGTCGCGAAGAAATACACGGAAGAGTACTACCGTGACATGGACAGGCTCGGCGTCGGAAGGGCCGATGTGGAGCCGAAGGCGACAGAGCATATCCCTGAGATCATAGAGATTGTGAAGGGATTGGTTGACAAGGGCTATGCCTATGCCGTCGACGGCGATATCTACTTCGAGGTGAGGAAATTCCCTGACTATGGTAAGCTCTCGAAGAGGGACATCGACGATATGCTTGCCGGTGCAAGAGTTGAGGTGGACGAACGGAAGAAGAACCCCATGGACTTCGCCCTCTGGAAGTCGTCAAAGGAGGGGGAGCCTTCGTGGGAGAGTCCCTGGGGGCCAGGCCGGCCGGGCTGGCATATCGAGTGCACGGCGATGTCGATGAAACACATCGGCGGAAGCTTTGATATTCATGGGGGCGGCGCAGACCTTATCTTTCCGCACCACGAGAATGAACTGGCCCAGTCCGAGGCATACACAGGAAAACCCTTTGTGAAATACTGGATACATAACGGCTTTATCACGATCGACAGGGAGAAGATGTCAAAATCCCTGGGGAATTTCTTTACGATACGGGAGATCCTTGACAAGTTCGATCCAGAAGTCGTCAGGTTCTTCCTGTTATCCACCCATTACCGAAGCCCCATTGAATTCTCAGACGAGTCGCTGAGAGAGGCAGAGGCGTCAATCGACCGGTATTATACGACCGTCATCAGGATCGATGATTTTCTGAAAGATGTTTCGGATAAGTCTAAGGCCTGTGCAGAGGAGAAATCTCTTGAAGAGACTGTTGCCGCCTTTCTGGAGAAGTTTCAGACAGCGATGGACGACGACTTTAATACGGCCCTTGCGCTTGGTCATATCTTTGAGCTCTTGCGGGAGGTCAACAGGTATCTCGACGCTAGACCCTCCGGCCCGAAGGCAAAGGAGCTTCTCTTAAAAACCAAGGATCTCCTTTACCGCACGGGGAATGTCCTGAGCATCTTTACGAGAAGGCCTGATGAATGGTATGACGCGTTAATGGAGACCAAAAAGATCCCCTATGAGAAGACCGCCATCCTCGAAAAGATACGGCAGAGGCAGGAGGCAAGGGACCGTAAGGACTGGGCTGCCGCAGATGCCATCAGGAAGGAACTGGAGGCAAAGGGGATTATCCTGGAGGACAAGAAAGACGGAACAGCATGGAAGGTGAAGATCACTGCGTGAAGAGTATTCGCGTATTCCTGATGCCGATGGGAATCAGGATTTGAATGCTGTCGCGGCGAGGTGCCCCTTCTCCTTCATGCTCTCCATGAGGACCTCTTTCATGAGAGTGCAGGCCTGGATCACCTTTGTATTCGAAACGCTGTAGTAGATATTAATCCCTTCCCGTCTTGGTTTCAGGATCCCTTTATACCTCATCACCGCGAGGTGCTGAGAGACATTGGCCTTGGGCACGCCGAGGATTCCAACAAGCTCGCTCACGGTCTTTTCACCGTCTTTCAGGGCATGCAGGATTTCCAGCCTCTTGGGACTTGCAAGGGTCTTGCACACATCGGACTGCATTTCAAAGATGGTCTTATCCTTTTGCATGCGCATGATATTGAGTATTGTATGGATTTGTTCCTGGAAGGTCAAGGGTCTGTCCAAAAAATTCCACGACTACCTCATTGCACCTAATCTCGCATAATCCAAAGATCGGCCCAAGAATCGCGATTGAAAAAGAATCAGGTAATAAAAACCTCGTTAATGTGATATGGTTATGGTTAGTGAGACACAAAACCAATGACACCAACGAGGTGAAATAATCATGACACAAACGGTGCTTCCTTTCAAGCTGGAA
>DASRZP010000017.1 GCA_035686305.1 Thermodesulfovibrionales bacterium
AGGCGTTATTGAGGCCGGTTGTAAAAGTATCATCGGCTCCCGCTTAAAACAATCCGGAATGGAGTGGACCGTAAAAGGTGCAAACGCCATTATCGCCCTCCGATGTGCCATGCTCTCGCATCGTTTTGAAGACTTCTGGGAATCCAGGGCTGCTTAATACCCGATTCTATGACGCAGGCCCTCTTGCAGGCAACAGACCATCCCTTAGTCAGCCCCCTCCTTGATGGAAATGAGAAAGACTGATTCGTTTATTCCTTCATGCTTTCAGCACAAGAGCGTTCCTGGATATCAGGTCTTTCTTGGCCAATCTCATGGATGACCGCTGGCCTCCTTCCTTACCATTCTTTTCCCTCTTCGTGGTATAATAGCGCAATTATATATAATAAAAAAGGAGGGGTCATTGGCTAAGCACGCTGGAGCATACAGAAGTGAAAAACGGAAAAAGGAACTCTCTCGCCAGAAGAAACAGGAAGAGAAACGGCTTCGTCGGCTGAACAAGGGGGCCGTGCAGGACGATTCGGGGAAGGGAGGCGTCGAAGAGAGGGAAGCAGCACAGGAGAACGTGGATCAGCCGCAGTAGAGAGTCCGGGAATTCTGTCACACCTTCCGACCCCTGTCAACTTCATGAAACTCATGAGACTGCCTGACTGGATAAGAACGAAGAGCCTTACGGGGCTTCACGATACTAAACAGATGCTCAGGACCCACAGACTTTCCACGGTCTGTGAGAAGGCCCGTTGTCCGAATATTGGGTCCTGTTTCTCAAAGCCGACCGCGACCTTTCTGATTCTTGGTCCGACATGCACGAGGAATTGCGGCTTCTGTTCAGTCGAATCTTCACCGCCTCAGCAGCCTGACCGTGACGAACCGCGAAGGGTCGCCATGGCAGCAAAGGAATTGAAACTGAACTATGTTGTTATCACGTCTGTTACTCGTGATGACCTTCCCGAGGGAGGAGCCTCACATTTTGCCGGGACAGTAAAGGCACTGAGGGACCATCTGCCTGATGCGAAGGTGGAGGTCTTGACGCCCGATTTCAGAGGCGATCTGTCTTCCCTGAAGATCGTGCTCTCTTCCGGTCCTGATGTGTTCAATCATAACATAGAGACCGTGTCACGCCTTTATTCCACGGTGAGGCCTCAGGCTGATTACGAGCGCTCTCTGCTGGTTCTGAGGAACGCCAGACTCTTCTCTCCTCGTATCCGGACCAAGTCAGGGATCATGGTCGGAATGGGCGAAACCTTTGATGAGGTTGTCACGGCACTGAAGGATATCCGCTCAACCGGCTGCGATTTCATAACAATAGGGCAGTACCTGAGGCCTTCGAAAAAGAACCTTCCCGTCACAGAATACGTGCTGCCCGAGGTTTTTGACCGTTACAGAGAAGAGGCGCTCAGCATCGGCTTTCAAGGGGTCGCCTCTTTTCCTCTTGCGAGGAGTTCCATGAACGCAGAGGAGATGTTCATAAAAGGAGACCGGGGAGAAGGAGCCTCCATCTCATAAACGGTTACCCATCCTTATCAAACCTTATCAAAAGTGAAGTGAATTTGTTATAGTAAAGCTTGCGTTATATTATCATTTGCGTTAGGAGTCGCCATGACAGAATTCAGCAGGATTAAGAGGCTTCCTCCCTACGTTTTTGCGATCGTAAATGCCCTCAAGATGGAGGCAAGGAGAAAAGGCGAGGATATTATAGATCTCGGCATGGGGAATCCCGACCTCCCCACCCCAAAGCACATTGTGGACAAGCTCTGCGAGGCGGCAAACAATCCGAAAAACCACCGCTACTCTGCGTCAAGGGGCATAACGCAACTACGGATTGCAATCACCGAGTGGTATAAGAGGCGCTATGACGTAGATTTGGACCCAGAAACAGAGGTAGTTATTACCATTGGGGCAAAGGAGGGCCTGAGCCATCTTGCTTATGCAACCCTTGGCCCGGGTGATGTTGTTATGACGCCGACGCCTGCCTATCCCATCCATCCCTACAGCGCGATCCTTGCAGGCGCTGAGGTGAGGTACATCCCCACCGGGAAGAACTATGATTTTTTTGAAGAGATGGAGAAGGCCTTCAAATCATCCTGGCCCAAACCGAAGATGCTTACGATCAATTTCCCCCATAATCCTACGACGGAATGCATTGAACTCGATTTCTTCAGGAAGGTCGTCGCCTTCGCAAAGGAACACGATATCTTTGTGGTACATGACTTTGCCTATGCTGACCTGAACTTTGACGGATACAGGGCCCCGAGTTTCCTCCAGGCGCCGGGAGCAAAGGAGGTAGGGGTAGAATTCTTCTCCCTGACAAAGAGCTATTCCATGGCCGGATGGAGGGTTGGGTTCTGTTGCGGGAACAGAGAACTCATAGGAGCGCTTACAAAGATAAAAAGCTATCTTGATTACGGGATGTTCCAGCCCATACAGATCGCAAGCATTATCGCACTCAGGGGGCCCCAGGAGTGCGTCAATGAGATCAGGGCGATTTATGAATCTCGACGCAATGCCCTCATTAAAGGTCTCCACAAGGCGGGGTGGAACATCGAGCCGCCCAAGGCTACGATGTTTGTCTGGACCGAAATCCCTGAACCCTTCAAGAAGATGGGTTCTCTCGAGTTCAGCAAATTCCTGATAAAAGAGGCTGGGGTTGCCGTATCTCCCGGCATCGGTTTCGGGGAGGGCGGAGATGACTTTGTCAGATTTGCCCTCGTCGAGAATGAGCATAGGATACAACAGGCAACGCGGGGAATTAAGAGGGCGATACGTGGAGTCGATACTCGTAGTTGAAGACAAGGAATCCATGGCTGAAATGTTAAGAGAGACGCTCGAGGCAGCCGGATACCGCACTGCAATTGCGCGGGACGGGGTCGAGGGGATCAGAAAGGTCAAAGACGAGAAGATCGACCTTGTCCTCACCGACCTTAAGCTCCCGAGAAAAAACGGCATGGATCTCCTCACATTGGTAAGAGAGATAAACCCTATGATCCCGGTGATCATGATGACCGCTTATGGTTCCGTAGATCTCGCGGTGAAGGCAATCAAGGAAGGGGCCTTCGATTTCATCACGAAGCCCTTTGACACCGACCACCTTCTCCATCTCATACGGAAGGCGATAGAAAACCAGCGTCTCATTACCGAGAACACCCTGCTGAAAGAGGAGTTCTCATCCCTCATCGGTATGCCGCAGATCATCGGGAAGAGCGACACGCTCAACGAGGTCGCGAAGAAGATCCAGAAGGTTGCTCCCGCGAGGACGACGGTCCTCCTTCTCGGTGAAAGCGGCACCGGCAAGGAGCTCTTTGCAAGGGCGATCCATTGTCTCAGCCCGAGGAAGGACTATCCCTTTGTTCCAATCAATTGTGCTGCCATACCGCAGGACCTTCTGGAATCAGAGCTCTTTGGCTACGAAAAGGGTGCATTTACCGGAGCCGAAATGAGGAAACTCGGCAAATTTGAACTTGCCGATAGAGGAACCGTATTTCTTGACGAGATCGGTGAGATGGCTGTTTCGCTCCAGGCAAAGATTCTGAGAATCATCCAGGAGGGCGAGATAGAGCGTGTCGGGGGGCTGAAACCGATGAAGGTTGATGTGCGGATTATCGCAGCCACCAACAAAGAGCTCGACAAGGCGGTGGCCGAAGGGAAATTCCGGGAAGACCTCTATTACAGGCTCAGTGTCTTCCCCGTCGTCATCCCGCCATTGAGAGAGCGAATTGATGATATCCCGTTGCTCGTCGATTTCTTCGTCAAGAAATATTGCGCTGAAACAAAGGCGCCGGTAAAAAGTGTTTCACGGGAGGCCCTCGATAAACTCGTGAAGTATCCCTGGAAGGGAAATGTGAGAGAACTCGAGAATGCCATCGAGCGGGCTGTGATCCTCTGTGAGGGGAATATGATAACCGCCGACGACATCTCCTTGCCGTCGTCCTCAGGAGAGGCCTACCTGCGCACCTTGCCTGCGAACGGGACACTGGAAGAGACGGCCCGGGCGGCAGTCAGGGTTGTTGAGACTGAGAGAATACGAAAGGCTTTGTTGGAAACAAAAGGGAACAAGAGCAGGGCCGCGGAAACCCTCGATGTGAGCTACAAGACCCTCCTGACGAAGATAAAGGAATACGGAATTGAGTGACACCCTGAGCTTGTTATCAGACCATTCATTTTCATCAAAGAACCAGGAGGTTTCAGATGGCAGGACATTCTAAATGGGCACAGATCAAACATAAGAAGGCGCATACCGATGCAAAAAGGGGCAGGATATTCACGGGCATCGTGAAAGAGATATCCGTCGCTGCCAGGATCGGCGGCGGCGATCCAGAGGGGAACCCAAGACTCAGGACTGCTATAGAGAAGGCGAAAGAGGTCAATATGCCTCACGATAACATAAAGCGGGCTATTATGAAGGGTACCGGGGAGTTGCCGGGAACGGCCTACGAAGAGTACACCTACGAGGGATACGGCCCCGGCGGGGTCGCCGTCCTTGTCGAGGTGCTCACAGACAACAAAAACAGGACCGTTTCAGAGATACGCCATATTATGTCAAAAAATGGCGGCAATCTCGGCGAGTCCGGCTGTGTTGCCTGGATGTTCGAAAAGAGAGGGTACCTCCTTGTGGACAAGAGCTCGGCCGACGAAGATGCTCTCATGACTGTCGCTCTTGATGCCGGAGCCCTGGACATGAAGAATGACCCGAAGGAGGACAGCTACGAAGTTATCAGTCGTCCTGAAGATCTCAGCAGCGTAAAGAGTGCGATTGAAGGCGCTCACCTGCCGGTTTCCCTTGCCGAGGTGACAATGCTTCCGAAGAGCTACGTGGTGCTCGATGAAAAGGCTGCCGAGCAGATGATGAGGCTTATAGAGTCTCTGGAAGAGAACGAAGATGTCCAGAATGTCTATGCCAATTTTGATATCCCTGACGAAGTCATGACAAGAACCGGCAAGTAGCATGATCTCTATCCGAAGCACCGTAAAAAGGAGATTCCTTGCAGGGCTCGTGGTGGTAGTCCCCGGCATCATCACGATTTCCGCCATAGTCTGGCTCTTCAGATTCGTAGACGGCTTCCTCGGTCCCCTCTATGACAGTATTCTCGGCTATCACACCGCAGGTCTCGGGTTTCTATCGGCAGTGGCGCTCATATTTATTGTCGGCGTTATCTCTACAAACGTCTTCGGCAAGAAGATGATAGGCTTTGCGGAACAGATGTTCCTAAAGATCCCGGTATTCAAGGGTTTTTATACGGCAGTCAAGCAGCTCGTCGACGCCTTCTCCCCTGAAGACAAGAGTTCCTTCAAGGAATTTGTTGTAGTCGAATATCCGAGACCTGGCGCCTTCGCCTTTGGATTTCTCACAAAGGAATGCACGATCAAGTCGGAAAGAAGCGGCCTCGAGTCATGCCTCAGGGCCGTATATATTCCTACCAACAATCTCTACCTGGGCGAAATCGTGCTCTTCAGAGAAGGGGACGTTTTTTACACCAATATATCGATCGAGGAAGGTATCAAGATAATACTGTCCGGAGGTATCGCTGCTCCGGCGAAGATTATTGAGGCCCAGAGATGAGACTTGCCTGCGTCGTTCTTGCTGCCGGCCTCGGAAAGAGGATGAAGTCTCCCGTACCCAAAGTCCTCCACACGCTCTCGGGAAGACCTATGCTCCAGTATGTCCTTGATGCCGTGGCCAGGCTGAAACCGGAAAGAACGGTCGTTGTTGTAGGAACGTTCCACAAGGAGATTGCCGACGCCGTCGAGGCTTCGGGCATTTCTTTCGCCCATCAGCGAGAACCGAGAGGGACAGGAGACGCACTCATGAAGGCCCGTGATGCCCTCAGTGGTTTTCGGGGTACCATTCTGGTCTTGAACGGTGATACCCCCCTGATTACCCCGGACACCCTGAGAGGGTTCCTGCGACGTTCCCAAAAGAACGGAGATGCGCTCTCGGTCCTGTCTTTCTCAGCAGAAAATCCTGAAGCCTATGGGAGGATTGTGAGGGACGATTCAGGCGTGGCCCTCCAGATTGTGGAGGAGAAGGATGCCACTGCCGAGCAGAAGAGGATTGCGGAAGTGAACGGCGGAATTTATGCCATCAGTTCGGAGATCATGGATCTTCTCTCGAAGATCAGCCTCAATAAGGCCAAGGGGGAATACTATCTCACTGACCTCTTCTCGATAGCCCGACAAGAGAAGGTGAAGACCGGCGTCTATTGTTCTTGCCCGGAAGACGAGATGATGGGGATAAACACAAGGGCAGAGATGCTCAGGGCAGACAGGATATTACAGACAAGGATCGTCGGCAGACTGGTCGGCAGAGGGGTAACATTTATTAATCCTGCATCGGTTTACATCCACTCGGGCGTAATGATCGGCAGCGATACGGTTATCTATCCCAATGTCTATCTTGAAGGAGAGACGAAGATCGGGCGGGGATGCGTTCTCTATCCCAACGTACGGATCGCCGGGAGCGCGATCGGAGACGGCTCGATCATAAAGGACTCCTCGGTCATAGAACGCTCTACGGTCAAACAGCATGCCCAAATCGGCCCTTTTGCTCATCTCCGCCCTGCATCGGTAATCGGTTCTCACGCAAAGATCGGCAACTTTGTCGAGATAAAGAAATCGGTAGTCGGCGCTGGGACCAAGGCCTCCCACCTGAGTTATATTGGCGACGCTGTCATCGGAAAGGACGTCAACATCGGCGCCGGGACAATCACCTGCAACTATGACGGAAAGCAGAAACACAAGACAGAGATCCATGATGGGGTCTTCATCGGCAGCGACACCCAGCTCGTTGCTCCTGTGAAAGTCGGCAGAGGGGCATACGTCGCAGCAGGTTCGACGGTAACAAAGGATGTCCCTCCTCTGTCGCTGGCAATAAGCAGGACCATGCAGAAGAATATCAAGGACTGGGCGAAGAAAAGGATGGCTCAAGCCGAACGTCGGCAACCGGGGATGAAGGGCCAAAGAGGGAAAGGATCGCGGAAGGGGGACGACTGATGTGCGGAATAATCGGATATACGGGCAGGGGTGACGCCATCTCCGTCGTCCTTGACGGACTAAAGCGCCTTGAATACCGGGGATATGACTCTGCAGGGATAGCTTTCTTTTCAGAGGGAACCGTACAGATCAAGCGATGCAAGGGAAAGGTCAACGATCTCTCCGGTCTCTTCGAACGTGACAGGCCAATGAGCGCGACGGCCATAGGGCATACACGGTGGGCAACGCATGGAAAACCGTCAGAGGAGAATGCCCATCCTCACAGGTCCCATCACATCATTCTCGTCCACAACGGCATTGTGGAGAACTACATAGAGCTGAAAAAGGTCCTTATCGCCGAAGGATATACCTTCACATCGGAGACTGATACCGAAGTTTTGTGCCATCTCATTCATAAATACTCACAAGGCCGCTCTCTGGAGGAGGCCGTCAGGAACGCCCTGAAGGATGTCAGAGGCGCATATGCCCTCGCCGTGATGAGTGAAAAGGAGGAAGGGAAGGTTGTCGGGGTACGAAAAGACAGCCCCCTCTGCGTCGGTCTCGGCGACAGGGAGTATTTCATTGCTTCTGATGTGCCCGCTTTCTTCAGCCATTCAAAGAAAGTCATGTTCCTCAATGACGGAGAAATGGCTGTACTGACGAATGACGGCGTTATCGTGACAACGATCTCGGGCGCCGCTGTTCACAAGGAGATGACGGCGATCTCATGGAGCCCGTCAATGGCTGAGAAGGGCGGCTACAAGCACTTTATGCTGAAAGAGATCTATGAACAGCCGAGGGCCCTCTCAGACACCATGAGGGGAAGGTTCAATGCAGAGACGGGCGAAGTAAATCTCGAGGAGTTCTGTCTGACCGGAGAACTCCTCAAAGCGGTTGAGAAGGTATTCATCGTTGCCTGCGGCACTTCCTGGCACTCCTCATTGATCGGGAAATACATGATTGAACATATTACACGCGTACCGGTTGAGGCGGATATTGCATCGGAATTCAGGTACCGGACTCCCATCATAAAACCCGGGGATCTCTTCATAGCCATAACCCAGTCCGGAGAGACTGCAGACACCCTTGCAGCCCAGAAGGAGGCTAGGAGACTCGGGGCAAAGGTCTTGAGCATCTGCAACGTGATAGGCAGCTCCTCTGCACGGGAGGCCGATGCCGTATTCTACACCCACTCGGGCCCCGAGATAGGCGTCGCCTCCACAAAGGCCTTTACGTCACAAATTATCGGACTTTATCTCTTCGGGATCGCCCTGGGCCTGGCAAAGAATATGATCGACAGGAGAAGTGCCGGTGAGATGCTCCGTGAGCTCCTCAGCATTCCCGATAAAGTGGAACAGATCCTTGCGCGGAATGATGAGATCGAAGCAGTCGCAAAAGACCTCTTCAAGGCGAAGGATTTCATCTATCTCGGGAGGGGCATCCAGTTTCCCGTTGCCCTCGAAGGGGCCCTCAAGCTGAAAGAGATTACGTACATTCATGCCGAGGGGTACCCCGGAGGGGAGATGAAACACGGTCCCATAGCTCTCATAGACGAAGAACTTCCGGTGGTCGTTCTGGCGCCCAGGGATACTCTCCGTGAGAAGATCGTCTCGAACTTGCAGGAGGTCAGGAGCAGGGGTGGAAAGGTGGTATCATTGATCAACCCCGGTGATACGGAAGTGCACGGGCTTTCCGACCACTGTATACCGGTACCGGAAACAAACCCCTTCCTGGCGTCAATCCTGCTGACGATTCCGCTGCAGCTCCTCTCATACCATATCGGGGTTTTGAGGGGTTGCGACGTTGACCAGCCGAGGAACCTTGCGAAGAGCGTCACCGTTGAATAACGGCGGATAAGGTGGAGCCTCCTTTGAGAGCAGGCACTATTTCTTTTGACGCGCAGAGCTCTTTTTTGTTAGTATAGGTTGAAACCCGCGATGTCCAAGGATAGCTTACTAGAAGGTTTAAACCCCCAGCAACGAGAGGCCCTGCTCCATGTCGAAGGTCCTCTCCTCATCCTCGCCGGCGCAGGCAGCGGGAAAACCAAGATCATCTCCCACAAATTTGCTCACCTCACAAAGACAAAACGTCTCCCCTACAAGTCGATATTCACGGTGACCTTCACAAATAAAGCTGCCAACGAAATGAGAGAGCGGATTTTTGCCCTCACCGGCAAAGACATGAACGGCTCATGGATCGGGACCTTCCACTCCCAGTGCTGCAGGATATTGAGGAAAGAGATAGCATGTCTGGGGTACACCCCCGACTTTTCCATTTACGATGACGACGACCACTGCAACATCATTCGCCACATCCTGCGGGAATTCTCCATTCACGAGGCATTGTACCGCGGCGTCGCAGCACGCATAAGTTCACTGAAATCATCTCTCATGAGTCCAGAAGAGTTTCTCTCAGCCGGCGATGGTTTCGGTTTTGATGAAAAGCTCGCAAAGGTCTATCTCCGATACCAGGATGAATTGAAGAGATGCAATGCCCTTGACTTTGACGATCTCATCGGCCTTACCGTCAAGCTCTTTGATAAGAAACCTGATATCCTGAGGAAGTTTCAGGACGAATTTCAATACATCTTGGTCGACGAGTTTCAGGACACCAACTATGCCCAGTATAGACTGCTGAAACTGCTCGGTTCCGGCCATCGGAACATCGCCGTGGTAGGCGACGACGATCAAAGCATTTACCGATTTCGAGGCGCCGATGTATCGAACGTTTTCCGCTTCGAAAAGGACTTCCCGGGGACAAAGGTTATCCGTCTCGAGCAAAACTACCGCTCGACGCAAAACATCCTTGACGTGGCAGGGGCCGTCATCTCGAAAAACCCGGTCCGGAAGAAGAAGAAGCTCTGGACGGGCAAGGGGTGCGGAGAAAGGGTATACCACTGCTGGTTGAGCAACGAAGATGAAGAGGCCCGGCACATAGCTAAGACGACCAAGGAGTTCTACCTGAAGGGTGTCTATGAGTACAAGGACATTGCCGTGCTCTACCGGGTCAACGTCCAGTCCAGGGCCGTTGAAGAGGCCTTGAGAGACGAAGGGATTCCCTATCGGATTGTAGGCGGCATCAGTTTCTATCAACGGAAGGAAGTTAAAGATATCCTCGCCTATATGCGTCTTCTTATCAACCATAATGACAACGTCAGTCTGAGACGTATTGTCAACTGTCCTCCGCGAGGCATCGGCGCCACAACGCTATCAAAGCTGGAGCAGGAGGCAAAGAAACGGTCAACGAGTTTCTTCGACGCCCTGAGATCAGCGGTGAGCGGGACAGGAAAAAAATCCCACGACCTTTTGAGCAGACTTGAGGATTTCATAAAGCTCATCGAAGAACTCGCATCGAAAAGATATAAGACGGCCGCTGACATGCTGAAGGAGATTGTGGAGAAGACCGGTTACCGGAAGTTCGTTGATGAGGAGAAGATCCAGAATATCGATGAATTCATCGCTTCTGCGGCAGGCGCGAGCGTGAAGGATTTTCTCGAAAAGGTGGCCCTTCTGACAAGTCTTGATGACTCCCCGAAGGAGAATGCTGTTTCCCTCATGACCCTTCATTCGGCTAAGGGGCTCGAATTCCCCGTCGTCTTCATCGTCGGCCTCGAAGAAGGCGTGCTCCCCTATTTCAAGGCGGCCGACGATGTTGACGAGATCAACGAGGAGAGAAGACTCTTTTATGTCGGCATGACAAGAGCCAAGGATATCTTATGGCTCACCGGCGCAGGCAGAAGAAGGTTATATACAAGGACCCAGAATCAGGAACCTTCCCGTTTTCTCTCCGACCTTCCGAAAGAGTGCTGCCAATGGATAGAGAAATCCGCACGGACCCATTTTACCCATTCGCCGAGAAGGGACACCGATTCGCCGAAGCGCGTCTTCCCCTATGTGACAGGATGCAGGGTTAAACATCCCAAGTGGGGAATCGGTGTCGTAAGGGATTGTTACGGTGACGGAGAAGAACAGAAGGTTACCGTCAATTTCCCTCAGATAGGGATCAAGAAGCTCGTACTCAGATTTGCGAACCTCGAAAAGATATAGATGCCGATACCCGTTGAACATATAGCGCACCTTGCAAGGCTTTCCCTTTCCGAAGATGAAGAGAAGACCTTTTCTCAGCAGATCGGCAGTATTCTCGAGTACGTGGAGAAACTCAATGAACTCGACACCTCGGGCATTGAGCCGACGTCCCATGTGATCGAAATGAAGAACGTCATGCGGGAAGATATGATCTGGCCTTCTCTTCCGGTAGACAATGCCCTCGCGAACGCCCCAGACAGGTCAGGCAACTTTTACCGGGTGCCGAAGATCATAGAATAGAGTGATACCGTGTTGCGCTGTGTCCTCAGAGCAAAAATACATATGGCGACCGTCACGGAGTCGAACCTGGCCTACGAGGGAAGCATCACCATTGATGAAGACCTCCTGAAAGAGGCGGGCATCCTTCCCTATGAACAGGTAATGGTGAGCAACCTGAACAATGGCGAGAGATTCGAGACGTACGCAATTCCCGGCAAGGCAGGGAGCAGGGAAATCTGTCTCAACGGCCCTACCGCGAGGAAAGGGGTGGCAGGTGACAAGGTGATCATCTTCTGCTACAGCTATTTTGAAGCGAACGAACTGAAGGACTTTGGGCCCAGGATTATCCGTCTCGACGCAGAGAATAACATCGTGAGATAAAGGATAAAGACGGGAACATTCCGATCCGTCTTATTTCGCCCTTCCTCCTTCATATCTCCTTATAACGTATGGATGAAATCGGCATTATCAAAGAGATCAACGGGATCTTTGCGACGGTCTCTGTGGCAAGAAAATCTGCCTGCAATGATTGCCAGGCCGACTGCAAGCTTGCGGAAGAAGAGGCACTCATAGAGGCTGTTAACGCCGCAAAGGCAACGACAGGCCAGAAGGTCAGGGTTGTCATGAAACCTTATACCTACCTCAAGGGCTCACTCCTCGTATACGGCCTGCCTGCCCTCTCCCTCATCCTTGGCGCAGTCTTCGGCAAGGAATACATGAGCAGTTTCCTTAAGAATACCGATCCTGATATACTGTCAGCGATTTTTGGCTTCGGAGCTTTCATACTGTCCTTTGTTTTTGTTAAGCTATGGAGCAGAAGAATCGAGAAGAAGACGGAATACAAGCCTGTAGTCGAGGAAATTCTGGAATAATGTAGGTGGCAGCACGCAGTAAAGACCAATTCCTGCGAACTGCTGGCTCCTTGCTGCTCACACTTCTCATCATATAAGGGGGTTTGTATGACTCATTTTGATGTGAACAAGGTTCGTAACGCGGCCATTATTGCTCACGGAGGCGCAGGAAAGACCTCGCTGACGGAGGCGTTGCTCTTTGCATCAGGAGCAGTCGACAGGCTGGGCTCAGTGGATAGCGGCACATCCACTACGGATTTTGAGCCCGAGGAGATAGCAAGGAAGATAACCATCTCTTCTGCCCTCGCCTTCTGCAGCTGGAACACTCACAGGATCAATCTTGTCGATACCCCCGGCTTTATCAATTTCCTCGAGGACACGAGAGGCTGTTTGAGGGGAGTGGATGGAGCCGTCATTATTGTCAGCGCTATTTCCGGCGTAAAGGCTGAAACGGAAAAGGTCTGGAAATACGCCTGCGAATTTGAGATCCCGAGAATGATATTCGTGAATAAGATGGACAAGGAGAATGCAAACTTTTCGAGGGCCATAGCCGAGCTCGAAAAATCCTTCGAGACCGAGGCCATCCCTCTGCAAATGCCGATAGGCTCGGGGAATACCTTTTCAGGCATCATCGATCTCGTCGATATGAAGGCGGTAATTTTCACGAACGGAAAACCGTCATCCGCTGAAATCCCTTCCGAACTTCTCCCGGAGGCCGAAGGATACCGGAAGAGACTCATAGAGAAGATCGCAGAATCGGACGATGCCCTTCTCGAACGGTATCTTGAAGGTGGAGAATTGACCAGGGAGGAGATTATCCGAGGGATAAAGGAGGGCTCTCTCACACGGAGGTTCATCCCCGTCACCTGCGGTTCAGCAACGAGAACCATAGGCGCAAAGGAACTCCTCGATGCGATAATCCTCTGTCTCCCTTCACCGGCTGAGATGTCAAGGATCTCCCCGATCAGGGGCAGGAGCGTGAAAGACGGAAAGGAAGCTGAAAGAAAACCCGACGAAAAGGAACCTTTCTCTGCATACGTCTTCAAAACCATTGCCGATCCCTTTGCTGGCAAGCTTTCGATATTCAGGGTGTATTCAGGGCACCTCAAGGCCGACTCATCAGTCTTGAATACCACAACAGGGACGAAGGAGCGCGTGGGCCAGGTCTTCTACCTGCTGGGGAAAAAACAGGTGCCTGCGCAGTCCGTAGGCCCTGGAGAGATCGCCGTCGTTGCAAAACTGAAGGAGACAAACACCGGGGATACGTTGTCGGACGAGTACCATCCTTTCGCGTTTGAGAAGGTGAAATTCTCGGAACCGATCATATCATATGCCATTGCTCCCAAGAGCAAGGGAGACGAAGACAAGGTGAGTTTGGGCATCCACAGGATACTTGAGGAAGACCCGACGCTCCGTTTCCATCGCGACGAGGAGACCAAAGAGATGCTGCTTTCAGGCATGGGGCAGGTCCACCTTGAGGTCACCCTCGAAAGACTCAAGAGGAAATTCGGGGTGGAGGTCGTGATGAAGACCCCCAAGATACCCTACCGTGAAACGATCAGGACGTCAGCCAAGGCCCAGGGGAGATATAAGAAACAGTCAGGCGGACGCGGGCAGTACGGAGACTGCTGGATCGAGATAGAGCCTTTGCCAAGGGGCACCGGATATGAGTTTATTGACAAGATCGTCGGCGGAGTGATACCTCAGCAATACCGGCCGGCCGTAGAAAAGGGAATCGTAGAAACCATGAAGGAGGGTATCGTCGCCGGCTACCCGGTGATCGATATGCGGGCAACTCTCTATGACGGCTCCTATCATTCCGTGGATTCTTCCGAAATGGCCTTCAAGATAGCCGGATCCATGGCCCTGAAGAAGGCCTTCATGGATGCGAAGCCGGTGCTTCTTGAACCCGTCATGAAGATTGAAGTCACCGTCCCTGATGAGAGTCTCGGCGCTGTTATCGGCGATCTGAACTCCAAGAGGGGTAAGGTCCAGGGAGTCGAACCCCAGGCAGGAGGGAATCAGAAGATCAACGGCCTTGTTCCCATGTCGGAGATGCTGACATATGCCAATCAGCTCCAGAGCATAACGTCCGGCCGAGGCCTCTATTCCATGGAGTTTTCCCACTATGATGAGATGCCGGGCCATCTTGCCCAAAAGATCATCGCAGAGAGGGAAGCAGCCAAGGAAGAGAAGGCTTGACAGAGCGTTCTCATAGACCTATACTCTTCTTAAGAGTCCCGCGTATATGAATTAAGAAGTCAAGCATTTCAGGATGCGTATCGGGGAATCTCCGAATAATGAGGAGGAAGGCTGTAAGTCTCGCCATTCCCAAGGCTAAGCGATAAGTTCAGAGGAGGGCAACATGAATGTATCTCGCCGAAATTTTCTGAAGGTATCAGGTGGAACTCTCGCACTCAGCACGCTCGGGATTAACCTTGATCCGGTCAGGGCGTATGCCCAGGGGCTCAGGATAAAGGACGCAAAGGAAACGACGACGGTATGTCCCTATTGCTCGGTGGGCTGCGGCATTCTCGTGCACGTAAAGGATGGGAAGGTCATCAATACCGAGGGTGATCCTGAGCACCCGATCAGCGAGGGCACGCTCTGTCCCAAGGGAGGTTCCGTGTATGAGATGGTAAACAATCCCCTGAGACTGACAAAGCCGAAGTACCGGGCAGCCGGTGCGACGGAATGGAAAGAGGTGGAATGGGACTGGGCCCTTGATCAGATCGCACGAAAGATCAAAGATACGAGGGACAGGACGTTTAAGGAAAAGGCCATATCGAAAGTGAAAGAAAAGAGGGGCCAGCTCTCTTTGGACACGGCAGGCCTACCGGTCGAGGTTGAGACCACGGTCGAGAAGGAGTTTATCGTAAACAGGACAGACGGCATTGCCCATGTCGGCAGTGCTGCCCTTGACAACGAGGAATGTTACCTCCTCCAGAAGCTCATGCGTTCCTGGGGTCTTGTCTGGATAGAACATCAGGCCCGAATATGACACTCGCCGACGGTAGCGGCTCTGGGAGAGTCGTTCGGTCGCGGCGCCATGACAAACCACTGGGTTGATCTCAAGAATGCGGACGTAATCCTTGTTATGGGCGGGAACCCCGCCTCAAACCACCCCGTCTCCATGAAGTGGATCTTGAGGGCAAGGGAGAGAGGCGCAAAGCTCATCGTCGTTGATCCCCGTTTCACGCAGACAGCCGCGAAGGCCGACATCTATGCACCGCTCCGTTCCGGTACCGACATCGCCTTCATCAACGGGATGATCAAGTACATTATTGACAACGACCTCATTTTCAGTGACTATGTTGTCAACTATACCAATGCGTCCTTTCTCGTGAACCCTGACTTCAAGATGCCGGGAGAACTCGATGGTGTCTTCTCAGGGTATGATGAGAAGACGGCGAAGTACGACAAGAAGACGTGGTCCTTCCAGATGGACGAGAAGGGGCTCCCGAAAAGGGACATGTCGTTGAAAGACCCCCGTTGCGTCTATCAACTCCTCAGGAAACATGTCTCCCGGTACACTCCCGACGTCGTCTCCAATATTACGGGGACCCCGAAGGAAAAACTCGTAGAGGTGTACAAGACCTACGCTTCGACAGGGAGACCTGACAGGGCCGGAACAGAGTGCTATGCCATGGGATGGACCCAGCATACCGTCGGCGTCCAGAACATCAGGGCTTTCTCGATTGTCCAGCTCCTCCTCGGCAATATGGGCATCGCAGGGGGCGGAATCAATGCACTAAGGGGTGAGTCAAATGTCCAGGGAGGGACGGACTACGGCCTCCTCTTCAATAATCTCACAGGGTACAATCCCACGCCCACAGCCTCACTGGTGGATTTGACTGCGTACATCGAAAAATACACACCGAAGACAAAGGAGCCGAAGAGTGTGAACTGGTGGGGAAACCGGAACAAGTACATCACCAGTTACCTCAAGGCGATCTATGGAGACAAGGCGACCAAGGATAATGATTTCGGCTATGTCTGGCTTCCAAAACTCGACGAGGGCATGCAGGCCTCGTGGCTCCATCTCTTCTGGAACATGGGAATGGGAAAATTTGAAGGGTTCTTCGCGTGGGGCCAGAATCCGGCCTGTTCATCAGCTGCGGCCGCCAAGGTCAGACAGGTTATGGGGAAGCTGAAGTGGATGGTCAACGTGAATCTCTACGACAACGAGACCGCTTCTTTCTGGAGAGGGCCGGACATGAAACCTGAAAATGTCCAGACGGAAGTATTTCTTCTCCCTGCCTGTTCCTCGATAGAGAAGGAAGGCAGCCTGTCCAATTCCAGCCGTCTTGCCCAGTGGAGGTACAAGGCAGTTGACCCAGTCGGCCAATCCATGCCTGATGCGGAAATCATGAATGAACTCTATTACAGGGTAAAGAAACTCTACCAGAAGGAGGGGGGCAAATTTCCGGCGCCGATCCTGAATCTGACGTGGAACTACGGAGAAAAGGACAAGGACGGCAAGATAAAACACCTCAACATCCACGATGTGGCAAAAGAGATCAACGGGTATTATCTTGAGGATGTATACGACAAGAAGGTTGAGCCTCCCAAGTTATTGGGGAAGAAAGGACAGCTCGTCACGAATTTCGTCAGCCTCCAGGCTGATGGAACGACGTCTTCCGGAAACTGGCTCTACTGCGGCAGCTACACCCAGAAGGACGACAAGATCATCAACATGATGGCCAGGAGAGGAAAGGAGGATCCGACGGGTCTCGGCCTCTATCCGAACTGGGCATGGGCATGGCCCCTCAACAGAAGAATAATTTACAACAGGGCATCCGTTGATCTCAAGGGTAATCCATGGGACCCCAAACGCGCAGTGATAAAATGGAACCCGACAAAGGAAAACCCCGCGACCGGAAAGCCGGGTATATGGGAGGGGGACGTACCGGATGGTCCTGCGCCTCCATTGTCTGATGAGAAGGGAGGCAAACTGCCCTTCATCATGAAGCCCGACGGAGTGGCTTCTATTTTTGGACCGGGGCTTGCCGATGGGCCCTTCCCTGAGCACTATGAGCCGCTGGAATGCCCTGTCCAGGAAAACCTCATGTCAAAGAAGCAGAGAATAAATCCGACGGTTTCGAAGATCATGCAGGATATCTCTCATTTCTCATGCGATATTCGCTATCCGTACGTTGCGACGACCTACAGGGTCACGGAGCACTGGCAGACAGGCGTTATGACACGACATACACCGTGGTTGCTTGAAATGCAGCCCCAGATGTTTGTCGAGATGAGCAAGGAGCTCGCTGCGGAAAAGGGCATTAAGAACGGCGATAAGGTGAAGGTCTCCTCGGGCCGCGGCATGTTGACAGCAGTGGCCGTGGTGACCGACAGGTTAAAACCGTTTAAGGTGATGAATCAGACGGTCCATCAGATCGGTATGCCATGGCATTTTGGGTGGCAATACCCTGAGGACGGAAGCGGCGGCGACAGCGCGAACATCCTCACGCCGTTTATTGGAGACCCGAATACCTCGATACCGGAATCAAAGGCCTTTATGGCCAATGTCGAGAAGGCATAGGGGGTGCTATCATGGCGAGAATGGGAATACTCGTTTCTCCGGAATTGTGCATAGGGTGCAGGGCCTGTCAGGTTGCCTGCAAGTCGTGGAACCAGCTTCCCGGGGACAAGACCATCAACAGGGGAGGCTTCGAAAATCCACCCGATCTCACTCCCCATCTCTATAACAGGATCCACTATCTTGAGGTGCCCTCCGAAAAAGACGCAACGCGGTGGCTTTTTCTGAACCAGCGCTGCATGCACTGTGATGACGCAGGCTGCATGAAGATCTGTCCTGCCCCCGGAGCACTGTACAGGACAAAGGAAGGCGCTGTCGGGACCAATAAAGACAAATGCATCGGATGCAAACTCTGTGCGGTCGGATGTCCCTTTAACGTTCCACGTTACGATGAGAAAGACAAGATTTCGAAATGCCATCTCTGCTTCGACAGGATCGCAAACGGACTTCAGCCTGCATGCACAAAGACCTGTCCTACGGGTGCTCTGAAATACGGAGACAGGGACGGGCTCATCGCTGCAGCCGGGAAAGTGGGCTATGGAAAGCTCTACGGACAGTCTGACCTCGGCGGACTCGGGGCTCTCTATGCATTCAAGGATGCACCGAAACTCTATGGCATGAATGAAAAACCCGCGATACCAGAGACCGTCGTCTTCTGGCATAAAGTGCTCAAACCCCTGTCATTTATAGGACTGGGAGGCGTCGTGGCTGCATCGCTGGTGCACTATGTTGCCTTTGGCCCCCATAAGATAAAAGAAGAAGAGGAGGTGAGGAAAGATGGATAAGATGGTAAAGAAATATAACGCATTCGCGATTCTGGACCACTGGGTTCTGGCCCTGAGTTGCATCGTCCTTGCTGTTCAGGGATTTGGTTTTCTTTTCCATATCGAGTCTGTCGGTTCCTTTTTCGGCGGGTTTGAGTCCATGAGGATGTGGCATAATTACTTGGGTATCGCCTTCTCGGTCTCCCTCCTCTGCTCACTCTTCTTATTCCTGAAAGAGTCCCTCACCTTTGACGCTGACGACATCGGATGGATCAAGGTACTTGGAGGCTATCTCTCCCATAAAGTAACGGTACCGCCCATGGGGAAGGTTAATACCGGTCAGAAGTTCTATTTCCTTGGCCTGGTCGTTTTTAGTGCCGGTATTGTTGGATCCGGTTTGGTCCTCTGGCTTATGGCTGACAACAAGATATACGTAATGTATTCTCATCTAATCCACAATATTAGCTTTGTCATGTTGATGATTTTGGTCCCCGCCCATATGTATCTGGGCTCCCTCGCTAACCCCGGGACATTCAGGCTCATGATCTATGGAACGGCTCCCTATTGGTGGGCGAAGAAGGTATCTCCAAAGTGGATATCTGAAGTGGAGAAAGAACATAAAGCTTGAGCTTATTTGCTCCTCTGCATATGGAAAAGGCTCTTGAGTAATTTCTAAGGATCCCCCGTGTCACACGAAACCGGAGTGACACGGGGGATCATCACCCCGAAAAGGAAATAGCTATGAGAAAGCTGTTCATCTTTGCAATCCTGTTCTTCACAGCATCCATCTCTTTTGCCGAGGATAAGCGGTATGACGTTCCTATCGGGGATTCGCCGGTCCTGGGGCCTGCTGATGCGCCAGTCACGATCATCGAGTTTCTCGATTTCCAATGACCCCACTGTGTTGCGGCCGGTCCGACCGTGAAGAAGATACTGTCTGTGTATAAGGGAAAGATCCGCCTTGTGATCAAGAACTATCCGTACAAATACCGCGACTTTTCTCATATCGCTGCCGAGGCCTCTCTCGCAGCCGGAGACCAGAACAAATACTGGGAGATGCACGACCTCCTCCTTAAGAAGTCTCCTCGACTGGATCGCGCAAGTCTGATCCAGTATGCGAAGGAGCTAGGTCTCGACATCAATAGGTTTACCGAAGCCCTCGATACCGTGAAACATTCAGCGCTCATTGAGAGGGACAAGAAGCTTGCTGTCGATCTCGACCTTTACAACACTCCGACCTTCTTCATCAATGGTAGGAAGGTGGTAGGGAACAGACCTTACGAATATATCAAGAACATTGTCGACGAGGAGCTCAAGAATGCTAAGAAATAGATTCCTCTCTTTCGGGTCTTTCCTTCTCTCTTGCGTCCTCTTCCTCTCCTCTTTCTCAGGTCCTGCATGGGCCGGTCACCTTGAGCCATTCACGTCTGTTCCGGTACCCGAGATAAACCGCCAGACTCCCGAAAAGATCGAACTCGGGAAGACGCTCTTTTTTGACAGGCGTCTTTCCGGCGATGGCACGATGAGCTGTGTGACCTGTCACGATCCGGAGCAGGCATTTTCCGACGGCCTTGATATTTCCCTGAGTTACCCTACGACGAAGAATTGGCGAAACTCCCCGACACTGATCAATGTGGCTTTCCAGAAATACCTCTTCCATGACGGGAGGGCGGAGACTCTGGAAGAGCAGGCGCTATTTCCGATGATGTCCTCATTCGAGATGAATCTGAATCTCGATTATCTTGAGGAAAAGATACGAGTCGTTCCCGAGTATAATAAAGCGTTTATGGATGTCTTTGGCGGTGATGTGACAAGGGAAAGAATTGCCATGGCCATCGCTGCCTTCGAGCGGACTTTGATTTCTGTCCATGCGCCTCTGGACAACTATCTGAAAGGGGATAAGGATGCGCTGTCACCTGATGCGAAAAAAGGGTTCGAGATATTCACAGGGAAAGGGAAATGCTCTGAATGCCATTACGGCGTCAATCTCGCTGACGACAAATTCTATGCACTCCACGTTCCTGAAAATGCCGCATATCAAAATGATCCAAGGGTCATCGCGACGAGAAGATTCGTTGCCAAGATCTATCATTATGAAGGCTATAAAAATCTGAATGAGGACCCTGGAAGATACTTGATCACAAAAGATAAGAAAGACTGGAAGGCCTTCAAGACGCCGACGTTGAGAGAGATTGCGAGAACGGCACCTTACATGCATAACGGTATCTTCAAGACCATCGATGAGGTGATAGAATTCTTTGACAGAGGCGGCGGTCCGGGCAACAAGAGTTTAAAGCCCCTGGGGCTGAGCAGTGATGAGAAGAGGTCCCTGCGGACGTTCCTGATGGAAGCCCTGAGCGGGGAACCGATCGTCATCAGGTATCCTGAGATCCCCTGAGTTCCCGATGGATATCGAAGGAATCGCTATCGAAAAACCCCATCTGAAGGATATTCTCAGGCTCTATGAGAAGGCGACAGCCTTTGTTTCAAGGGTATCTGCCCTTGCCAGGGGAATTCCCTTTGACGATGTGGCTTATCCCTCTCTCCTGATTGATCCGATTTTTGAAACCTTCCTATCGGTTTTTGACTTGGCAGAGGAAACCCTTTTCCCCCTGAAGGAGGCATTGAAGTCCGGGCAGATCGACTTCACGAGGCTTCCGAGGAATGAACTGGCTGTCTCTTCTCTACCCTATCACGAAGACGAGCTTGGAGTGGTTCTCTATCTCCTGGGTAAACCTTACTTCAGCCGCTTGAGGGAATTGCACAACCTTGATAATGTTTTTTGGGAGAAGGGACGGTGTCCGCTCTGTAGAGCAAAAGCGTCCTTTGCAGCAATTGATCACGAGGGCAAGAGAGACCTTTGTTGCTCATACTGTCTTACGATAGGGACCTACCGGCGGATAGGCTGCCCTCTCTGCTCCACCGATGACAGCTCACTGATAAAGATCTTTACCGCTGAAGAAGAGAATGGGTTCAGGATCGACGCTTGTGACCGGTGTGGTTCCTATGTGAAGACCGTAAATCAGGCAATCCTGGATAACGACAGTCTCACTCCCGAGCTTGCGGACCTCGTAAGCCTGCCCTTGGACATCATAGCCCAGGGGAAAGGCTACCATCGACTTGCCCGGAACCCCGTCGGTATGCTACGGATGGTGTAGTGTAACTGGACCGAAGCGCACAGCGTAGAGGGCTATACCTACCCTGCCTGATGCGGGCGATGCTCTCCACTATAACCGTGCATCCCTGAGCGCATGCCGGCATTCACACCCTCTTTCTTCAGGGATGATTTTCAGGGTCTCCTTCAGGAGATCCTTGATACGCACCATGGAGGTCTTCATGGTTTCTACGACTTCGGTGACCGTCAGGGGTCTCTCCGATATTCCTGCTGCGTAGTTCGTGATGACCGCGATCCCTGCAAAGCAGACTTCCAGCTCCCTTGCAAGGCATGCCTCCGGCATGGCGGTCATCCCTACCATATCTCCCCCCATCCTTTGGAATGACGATATCTCTGCCTTTGTCTCGAGCCTTGGCCCATTGGTGCAGACGTACGTTCCTGTTTCTTTGAGATCGAGACCAACAGTCTTCCCCGCTTTCGTGAGGAGACCCCTTAATTCCGGGCAAAAGGGAAAGGTGAAATCGACGTGGACCACCTCATCTTCCTCATAGAATGTGCTTTGCCTCCCCTCGGTCATGTCAATAATTTGATCGGGAATCATGATATCGCCGGGCGCCGCATCCCTGTTTATTCCGCCGACAGCGTTGACCGCAACGATCCTCTCGGCCCCCATCTCCCTGAAGCCCCACATATTTGCACGATAATTTATCCGGTGAGGAGCAATGCGGTGAGGACTTCCATGCCTCGAAAGAAACGCAAATTCGATACCGTGGAATTCGCATATCTTGAAATCATCGGAACATTCTCCAAAGGGCGTCGTCACTCTTTTCATCTCTTTGACTTCGACGCCTTCGATCCCATAGAGTCCGCTTCCGCCAATAATTCCGATCTTCGGCATAAATCCTCCCTACGAATAACGTGGCAACATGAAGGGCAGAGGGATATTGATCTTTGTGTTATCCTGCCCCTCGCTCTACGCCCCAGCTCTTTATCCATGCTATAATACAACGTTTCGAGAAGTCCAGCATCGAGAGTATGCCCATTATGGTAGACCCTGCACTATTATCTGATGTTTTGAAGAAGGTTCTGATCCACGGAGGTGAATATGCGGACATTTTCGTGGAGCAGAAGAGGCTGACGTCTCTTCACCTTGAGGACGGCAGAATCGAAAAGGTTTTTTCAGGGATTGACTGCGGCGTCGGAATAAGACTGATTTCCAGAGGCAGGACAGCATACGGGTTCAGCAACGATTTCTCGAGGATCGCCCTTGTTGACCTTGCCGCTGCGCTGAGCAAGACCTTTTCATTAGGAACAGCAACGAATATCCATCTCGATCTGAAAAGGGAAAGACCGAAGATCGATTTTGCCATAGCGATGCTCCCTGACAATGTCCCGACAGAAAAAAAGATTCAACTCGTGAAGTCCGCCGACCGTACCGCCCGTTCCTTCGACAACCGCATTAAACAGGTGACGGTAACGTACCGTGACTCAGCCCAGAGCGTCCAGATAGCAACCTCCGACAATGTCATAGCTGAAGACGAGCGTATTCACACGGTTTCGGCAGTTCATGTTATCACAACGGACGGCAGATTAGTTCAGACAGGATATGAAGCCGAGGGTGGGAGCGTGGGATTCGAGCTGTTTGACTCTGTATCTCTGGATGCTCTGTCCCTCAGGGCTGCAAGAAGAGCCATTCTTATGCTGACGTCCCGGAAGGCGCCGGGCGGGAGGATGCCGATCGTCATATCCTCGGAGGCAGGCGGGACCATGATTCATGAAGCCATCGGTCATGGTCTCGAGGCGGACCTGGCGCAGCAGGGGTTATCTGTCTACTCTCACAAGATGGGAAGTGAGGTGGCATCAAAGCTAGTAACCGTTCTGGACGATTCAACGCTGCCGGGAAAGAGAGGCTCATTTCGCTTTGATGATGAAGGGATTCCATCCGGCAGGACAACCCTTGTCGACAGAGGTGTCCTTGTCGGCTACCTCTTTGACAGGTTGACCGCCATGCGTGATGGCGTCAGACCTACCGGCAACGGCCGCAGGGAATCCTATCATCACCGCCCCATACCGCGGATGACGAACACGTTTATTGCGCCGGGAGACTCCTCTCCGGATGAGGTCACAGGATCGACTCAAAGGGGCCTTTTTGTCAGGAAGATGGGGGGCGGACAGGTCAACACGGTAACAGGCGACTTTGTTTTCGCTGTCCAGGAAGGCTATCTTATCGAAAACGGGCAGATCGGGGACGCGGTGCGTGGAGCGACCCTTACAGGAAACGGCCCGGATGTCCTCAGATCCATCGATATGGTGGCATCAGACCTTGGCTTCTCGATCGGCACATGCGGGAAGGACTCACAGGGAGTGCCCGTCTCAGATGCAATGCCGACTCTCAGGGTGGCTGAGATGGTAGTTGGTGGGGCAGTTGACCTGTAGCAATAAAGACACACTTGCAGATATTTCTCCACCATATTAGGAGAGAGAACGACCGGGATCTCTCCATCTCGCGCCATGGGGCGATCTTGGCGACGGGAGAAATAAGTTCTTTATTTATAATGATATTATTCATTGAGCATTTTTGCGGATCCTTCTTTCACGAGTCAAGAGGGGCGTGATCGGTGACCTGAAAAGAGATAATTTTCTCTGGCATCAACCTTGCTTTCTTACGAAAAACATGCGCTTGCAAAGAACCCTCAAACAGGAAATTACGTTCAGCGGAATCGGTCTGCACACCGGAAGGCTGTCATCGGTGACGGTCAGACCGGCACCCCGCGATACAGGTATCATCTTTCACCGGACCGATAGACCAATGGTCATACGTGCCCATATCGGAGCGGTGACTGACACGGCTTTTGCGACAACCCTCGGGAACGGAACCGTCAAGATCAGGACCGTTGAACATATCCTTGCCGTACTCGTCGGACTGGGGCTGGATAACGTCATTATAGAAGCTGACGGGCCAGAGATACCGATCCTTGACGGGAGTTCAACAGAACTCGTAAGCATACTTCTGAAGGCCGGCATAGCAAAACAGGGAAAGAAAAGACCGTACATGAGGATCACCAAGCCCATCAGCATGAGTGAGAGTCATTCCGAGGTTGCCATCTTCCCTTACGACGGGAGAAAGATAACGTACCGGATCCATTTCAATCACCATCTGCTTGGTGAGCAAAATATAAGCCTTGATCTCAATGAAGAGACCTTTATCAAGGAGATAGCTCCGGCACGGACCTTCGGGTTTCTCAAGGACGTCGAATACATGATGGCACAGGGCCTCGCAAAAGGTGGCTCCCTGAATAATGCCATTATTCTGACTGACAAAGGCGTAATAAACTCGTCAGGGTTGAGGTTTAAAGATGAATTTGTGAGGCACAAGGTCCTCGATTTAATCGGTGATTTTTCCCTCATCGGATTCCCCATTTACGGCCATATCGTGGCAAACAAGTCAGGCCATTCGAACAACCTCAAATTTATGAAGAAACTGCTCACATGCCCTGAATGCTGGGAGATCGTCTCGGAGCCTGTCGTGTCCGAAACCGAGTATCCTCAGGCCCTCTCCTACCTATAAAAAACGTTTTTAATCCCAAGGGTTACAAAATTAGCTTGAATTTTTCATCAAAATAGAGTTTCATATCTACTGAAGACCGCAAACAAAAAAAAGGGCTGGAGAATTTCTTCTCCAGCCAAGAGTTCCCCACAACGTAACTTATTTTTTCTTTGCGGTCTTCTTCGCTGCCGGCTTCTTCGCTGCCGGTTTTTTTGCTGCTGCCTTCTTTGTTGCCATTCAGTTCACCCCCTTTCTGTCCCCGGACATCCGGGGAGTTCTTAGGATATAAGCTATACCCTTCCGATAAGGGAAATCCGTTTCCCCGAAAGGAGCCGCTTTATCCCTGCGTCTCTCTTCTTTCTCTTCGTCTTATACTCCGTCTCATCTATTAATGTGCAGTTTATTTTATGTCCAAACTTTTTTTCCAGGTCCTTGAGGCCTTTGAGTACCGTTGGCGTAGCACCGATGACCACCAAATCGACGCTGTTGACGACCTCGCCTTCTGCATAGGGACCATGAATAAAAGCGGCCTTTGCACCTGCAGCCCTGAGGAGAGCCTTTATGGCTCCCGGCAGTCCGAGTGACTTGGCGATGAGATTCTTGAGTTCCGAGTAGAGGGGTGAATCTTTGTCGGCTTGAAAATACTTGAGGTTGGCAACTTTTTCGCTGTTGACGATGCCCATCTTTTCGAGGTTGTCGAGTTCCCGCTTGACGCCGGAGGGGTTCTTTCTAAGGAGCTTTGCTATTTCACGGACGTAGAACTGTTCGTCGGGACTGTTGAGGAGCAGGGAGAGGACATCTGCTCGTATTGATGACGAAAATAGACTTTTTAACATTCTCACTCCTTACCATACGTTATACGAAAAATTTCTGTTTGTCAACAAAAAAATAACAATTATGAACAAAAAGTGCATTTTTGTGAACGATGCTAAAAAAGGAACGACTGTTCCAGAATTGGAACTCTTTCCTTCGTTACCGACTCATGAACGGCATTCCCTCGTCCACGGTGAAGCTCTCCCGCGCCTCTGTTCCGTGTGAACGCGTCGTTAACCATTGCGCCCGAAGCGGTGTCATCGTTCATTGAAGGGCCCACGCACGATAGGGTATAATGGGTGTGCAGGAGTGCAGGAGAAGCATGCCACATGAAACTCATACTCTTTGACATAGACGGAACCCTCCTCGACTCAGGAGGAGCAGGGACACGGTCATTGAATCTCGCCTTCGAAGAAATCTTCGCCATCCGCGAGGCATTCAAAGGGATCAGTATGGCAGGCAAGACCGACATCCAGATACTCAAGGAAGGGCTTGCCAAACACGGCATGAATTCAGCGAACGGGAACATCGGGCTCCTCTGCGACAGCTATGTCAGACACCTCAGGATTCAGATGGTGAACTCCGGCAGGCACGTAAAGCCCGGGATCGCCGAGGCGCTCGATGCCTTCAGCACGATGGACGTTCAGCTCGGCCTCCTCACCGGCAATATTGAACGGGGCGCACGGATCAAGCTTGAGCCCTTCGGCCTCAACAGTTACTTCCCCCTGGGCGCCTTCGGCGATGACGACGAAGACCGGAACAGACTCCTGCCCATTGCGGCCGAGAGGTTTGGAAAGTTCTCCGGGAAAAGGATTGCATACGGCGATTGTGTTGTCATCGGCGATACGCCCCGGGATGTGGAGTGCGCAAAGATTCACGGGGCTCGCTCAGTCGCCGTCGCAACGGGACCATACACGTATGAGGAACTCGCTGAGACCGGCGCCCATATGGTCTTGCGCACGATGGCAGAAATGGACTATTCGTCTCTCTCCTGACCCATCAGAGTATTTTTGCCGCCGGACGGAGCAGGGAATGCCATGGGCAGCCCAAGAGTCCCTTCCTACTTCACAGTCGCTGTCCCCAGCATCCCCTCACAGCTTCTCTTAAAGTCACGGAAGGTCCCCTTGCTGATCGCTTCCCTCATCCTCTCAAAAAACTTCAGGTAGAAGTAAAGGTTGTGCATGGTATTGAGCCGCATCGAGAGGATCTCTCTCGTAAGAAAGAGATGCCTCAGGTAAGCCCTCGTATAGTTCCTGCAGGTATAGCAGTCGCATTCCGGATCGAGGGGTCTTTCATCCATCCGATATTCCGTCCGCTTGATACTCATTCTTCCCGTGCTGGTAAAGAGCGTCCCGTTCCGTGCGTTCCTTGTCGGCATCACACAGTCGAACATATCGAAGCCTGATTCCACAGCTACGAGGACATCTTCAAGGTCTCCGATGCCCATCAAATAGCGCGGACACTCCCGGGGAAGGAGCGGGCCGATATACGCCACCATCTCATGCATAATCTCCTTTGGTTCTCCCACGCTCAGTCCTCCAACGGCATACCCGTCGAAACCTATCGCCCTCAGTTCCTCGACGCTCTGCTTCCGGAGTTCTCTGAACATTGATCCCTGGACGATTCCGAACAGAGCCTGTCCGCTCTTCCGGAGTTCCTTGCATCTTCTTGCCCATGCCGTGGTAAGCTTCAGAGAGGTGAGGGCATATTCATAGGTGGCCGGATATGGTGTACACTCGTCAAAGGCCATGGCGATGTCCGAGCCTAAAGCCCCCTGGATCTCCATGGCCTCAGCCGGGCCAATACAATGGAGAGAACCGTCGACGTGGGATCGGAAGAGCACCCCCTTCTCCTCGATCGTTCTGAGAGCTGAAAGACTGTAGACCTGGAACCCTCCGCTGTCAGTGAGGATCGGCCTGTCCCAGTTCATAAACCTGTGAAGCCCCCCAATGAACCTGATCACCTCGTGCCCGGGCCTCAGATAGAGGTGATAGGTGTTGCCGAGGATGATCTCAGCGCCTATGTCCTTCATCTCATCGGGAGACATCCCCTTGATGGTAGCGTTTGTACCCACCGGCATGAATGCCGGCGTATGGACACTGCCCCTTCGGAGTTCGAGGATGCCCGTACGGGCGAAGCCTTCTTCCCTGAGGATCCCGAAATTCATGACATTATCATAATACCACACAACCGAAATCCGTTTGAAATTAAGCCCCTAGGAATGCTATGATAATCAATCCTTTCTTTGGGTATAGCGTTTATGACTGAAGTCATCCCATTCACAGGAATCCTGTATAATGCATCGAGGGTGTCAGGAGACGATGTGGTTGCACCGCCCTATGACATCATCACCCCCGAACTGCGCGAGCTCCTTTACCAAAAGAGCCCCTATAATATCGTCAGAATAGACGCCGGCGCTGAAGCAAGCGGAGATCACGAAGGTGAGAACAAATACCTGAGGGCGGCATCTTTTCTCAAGGAGTGGCTGAGCGAGGGCATCTTGGTAAGATCGGAGAGACCCTGTTTCTATGCCTATGAAATGTCCTATCAGGCACCTGAGGGACTGAGGAGGACCTGCGGTCTCTTCGGTCTCGTGAGACTCGAAGAACTCGGCAAGGGTGTCTATCCCCATGAAGAGACGCATTCGAAACCCAAGATCGACCGCTTCAATCTCATGGCTGCCTGTGAAGCAAACACGAGCCCCATCTTTTCGCTTTACAACAGTCCCGCCAGAATGGCGTCAGGTGTAATCGAACGTGTTGCGAGAAGGGAACCTTACCTGCATGCCTTGGATATCCAAGGCGCCTCCCATAGGCTCTGGATTATTGATAACGGTGAAGACATAGGGATCATCCGATCCGACCTCGCCGGCAAGTCCATTGTTATTGCTGACGGTCACCACAGGTATGAGACTGCACTGGAATATCAGCGGTTGAAGGGGAGGACAGCGTCCTCTGAACCCCGCGATTACGTCCTTATGTTTCTGGCAAACATAGCAGACGGCGGATTGACCATACTTCCAACCCACAGAATCGTGCGATATAATGAAGACAACGCCCTCGAAATACTCTCAAGACGTTTCGAGATAGAGAGCGTACCTGCAGACGATGATATCACGGTGCTCATAGGGGGCCGAACGCAGGTCTTTGGCTTTTGCCGGAAGGGAGACTCGAGCCAGTACCTTCTGAGGTACACGGGCGGGGAGTTGAAAGGCATTCCGCCTGCCTTAAAGGGGCTGGACGTTACCATACTCCATGAGCTGATCCTGAAAGAGCTTCTGACAGTTTCTGCCATCCTTTATGAGATGGATGCTTCAGAGGCCAGGAGAAGAGTCAGAAGCGGTGACTATGACGCCGTCTTCTTTGTGAACCCGACACGGGTGGAGGATGTGGAGAGGGTGGCCCTTTCCGTTACAAGGATGCCTCCCAAGTCAACGTATTTCTATCCCAAGGTGATGACCGGTTTTGTTATCAACAGTTTAACAAACTCGATATAAGGAGGTCGGCATGGCTGTCAGAGTGGCTATCAACGGTTTTGGAAGGATCGGCAGGAATTTTCTGAGGGCGAGTAAGGGGATCAAGGAATTTGAGATTATTGCGATCAATGACCTCACCGATGCCCCCACATTGGCACATCTCCTCAAGTACGATTCCGTGCACGGCATATTCGGTGCGGACGTAAAGGCAGCGGGCAGCAACATTTTTGTGGACGGGAAAGAGATCAAGGTATCTGCTGAAAGGTCTCCCGACAACCTTCCCTGGAAAGCCCTCGGAGTCGATGTCGTCATCGAATCGACAGGACTCTTTACCGACAGGGAAAAGGCTTCAAAACATATCGATGCAGGGGCGAAATGGGTACTCATATCTGCCCCTGCAAAAGAACCCGACATAACCGTCTGCCTCGGGGTCAATGAAGAGATGCTTGACCCCTCAAGACACAGGATCATCTCAAACGCGTCCTGCACAACAAACTGTCTCGCCCCCGTTGCAAAGGTCCTCCATAAAGAATTCGGCATCGTCCGCGGCCTGATGACAACGGTCCACTCCTATACGAATGATCAGAGGATCCTTGACCTCCCCCATAAAGACCTGAGGAGGGCCCGCGCTGCCGCCCTTTCGATGATCCCTTCGACGACAGGTGCGGCAAAGGCGATCGGCCTCGTTCTTCCCGACCTGAAAGGCAAGCTTGACGGTTTTGCGATCAGGGTCACAACACCGAACGTCTCTGTCGTTGATCTCGTGGCAGAGCTGAAAAAAGAGGTGACAGCCGATGAGGTGAACGGGGCGATGAAGAAATGGGCTGACGGAACCATGAAGGGTATTCTCCAGTATATGGATGTCCCCCTGGTCTCTGTTGACTTCAACGGGAACCCCCATTCCTCTATCTTCGATTCGACCCTGACAAAGGTTATGGAAGGCCGGCTGGTAAAGATCATCTCCTGGTACGACAATGAATGGGGGTACAGCAGCCGTCTCAGGGACCTCGTCCTCTATCTCACAAAGTGAGGTGATTCATGGTCAGGAAAAACGGAAATCCAGTACCGTCTTCTGATATTCTGTCAAAACTCACGATAGAAGACCTTGAGATCAGAGGCAAGAGGGTCTTTATCCGAGCCGACTTCAATGTGCCGATAGATGAGAACCTTAAGATAACGGACGACCGACGGATCCGCTCCACGCTCCCGACAATAAATTATGCCATCGATGAGGGGGCAAAGGTCGTTCTTGCCTCTCACCTGGGGAGGCCGAAGGGAAAGCCTGACCCAAGATTCAGCCTCTCTCCCGTTGCCAAGAGGCTCCAGAGGCTTCTTGACAAGGAAGTCATCTTTGCTGAAGATTGCATCGGACAGAAAGTGGAGAATACCATAGCGAAGATGAAGGACGGTGACGTTCTTGTCCTCGAGAATCTGAGGTTCTATCCCGGTGAAGAGAAGAACGACGAGGAATTTGCAAAATCCCTGGCAAAGCTCGCAGACTGCTACGTCAATGACGCCTTTGGTGCCGCGCACCGGTCCCATGCCTCAACAGCAGGCATCACAAAGTTCCTTCCCTCTGCCGCCGGGTTCCTCCTGAAGAAGGAGATCGAGTATCTCAAGGGTGTTGTGATAAATCCGATCAGGCCCTTTGTCTCGATCCTCGGCGGCGCCAAGGTTTCGGGGAAGATCGGCGTTCTCGAGAACCTCGTCGACAAGGTGGATAAGGTCATTGTCGGAGGCGGCATGGCTTTCACCTTTATTAAGGCTATGGGATATGAGATCGGCGATTCCCTCGTTGAGGCCGAGATGCTCGGTTTTGCGAACAATCTCCGTGAGAAACTCATAAAGAACAACGTCAGATTCTATCTCCCCGTAGACTGTGTTGTTGCCCAGAGCATGGAGCCCGGAGCAGAGACGAAGATCGTAACGACCCAGGAGATACCGAAGGGTTGGCGGGCACTCGACATCGGCCCTGCTTCGGTGCGGCTCTTCTCTGAGGCGATCCAGGATGCCAAGACCATCATCTGGAACGGCCCTATGGGAGTCTTTGAGATCGACGCCTTCTCCAGAGGAACCTATGCCGTCGCACATTCTGTCGCAGACGCCTATGCCCTGACGATTGTCGGCGGCGGAGATACCGACCTTGCAGTACACAGGGCCGGCGTCTCTGATTCCATTTCCTTTATATCGACGGGCGGCGGCGCATCCCTTCAACTCCTTGAAGGAAAAGAACTCCCGGGTATCGCTGCGCTCACGGACAAGAAAGACTAACGGCTACGCAACGGACTGCATTTCGCTTTCTGAGCACTTATGAGGCAGTTTAATGTTCTCGTGTGACAGGATCCCCCGTTTCATCTCCACGATCGATGGACTTTTGCTCTCAAAACGTTCGATGAGATAGGCAGCAGCCACCTCCGGCCTGATCACCTCGCCGCAGGTAAAAATGTCAACTGCCGCATAGCCGTATTCCGGCCACGTGTGAATAGAGAGATGGGACTCCGCGATAACGACCATGCCGCTGATTCCGAAGGGACTGAATTCATGGAAGGAGATATCTACAATGGTGGCCTTTGCTTCTCTTGCTGCAGAGACCAGTGCGTCACGGACTTCTTCGAGACTCTTGAGTATTTCAGGATTGCAATCCTTCAATTCAACTAAAAGATGGGCACCTAAAGCATACAATTCTCTACCCCCCTTCGAGGTGAACTTGCGGAGTGAAGCACTCCCTCTTGAACTAAAAACATACCCCAAAAAGGCATCCTTTGTCAAGAGAAAATTTTCGTTGTTGCTATAAGCGGCTCCTTTGTTCACAAATCTGCAACAAAAACCTTCCAATGGGGAAGGAGAATCCGGTGAGACCAAACCTCGCGCGATATTGACTTTGACAGGACCCAAATGATAAGGTAAAAAACACTGTGAGGGGCTGTAGCTCAGTTGGGAGAGCGCTTGAATGGCATTCAAGAGGCCAGGGGTTCGACTCCCCTCAGCTCCACCAAGAAAGACAAAAGGCAGCGATTGGTGCGCTGCCTTTTTTATGCCGTTTCGACGAAAAAAGAAAGCCCCCGCGGAGGGAGCCGACGGGGGTCTTCTTGCTGCTGAGAACTCGTTGCTGAACGGGAGAGAAATCAGGGCACCTGATTCTCAACGAGGCACGCCAGGGTTTCCTTCTTCAGCTCGTCCAAGTACTTCATCCAGTCTTTCCTGTCCGCTGCGGTGGGCTTCGCGCTCCATTTGATCATGTTTTAATCTCCCTCTGGCTGTCTGTCAGTTGGTCATTTTGTTGCCGGCGTTTTCCTCGTCTCCATCCGTTCACGGGCAGGGCCGATCCCTGCCCGCAAACGAATGTCAAGGAGATAGTCAGTGACGTGCTGCAGAAGACGACGGTACTGACTGCTATCTGCGTATCCCTATCGGAAAAGGGCCGGCCCCTTGTCTTCATAA
>DASRZP010000018.1 GCA_035686305.1 Thermodesulfovibrionales bacterium
GCAACTATACCCCCGAAAAAATATCCCTATATCCTGTAAGAAGACCGGAAGATTCTTATCGAAGCGCCATAATCGGCGCAGCGGCTTAGTTCTTCACGCGTCATTCATCAACTCGCGCAGATGAATGACGCTTACTCGTACAAGTTTGGCAATTTTCATGTTTGGATTACCCGATCATCTAATGTGTCCAGGGGAAACCTTGCTCTTGTGACAAAAGGTCACAGTGCGGTTTTCAGGAAGAAAGGTTGCATCTGAACCCGGCTATGCTCTTACGCTTTCGGTGTCTCTTTCTATGAACCTCATGCAGAGAAAACACAAGAGAGCCGCAATGAGGATGGCAAGAGGAGTTACCAGAAGGGCCCTTCTCAATCCCCAAAGATCGGAGAGCCATCCCAGAAGAGTCGGCGAAACAGCGTCGCCCTGTTTGATCGCGAGTATGCCTACGCCCTTTTTGAACGACATCATTTTCCCGTCAAACGAACGCCCACCCTCCGGGAATATGCAAAGGATTCGTCTGTTTCTCAAGACATAGGAAGAGAGTCTCAGGGCGTTGCCAAGGAAAGTTCCCGGATCGATTGGGATTGCGTGTGCAAGCCGCCCTAAAAGGGAAAGGCCCCATCCGGTGAAGTATGTCTGGAAGCCCTGGAAGAAGAATATCTTGAAGATCCCCCGGGGAATAGATGAGACAATAGCAAATCCGTCAAGGTTGCTTACATGGTTGGGAGCGATAATAAACGGGGGCTCAGGGAGGTTCTCGACCCCATTGACGCGGAGACCGAAGAAAATCTTGAAGATAACTCTTGCGATTGAAAGAAGTACCGCAACTACCGCCCGTTCAAGAGCTCCCTGCTTAAAACCGATCCGTCTCTTGTCCTTTTCGGTAATCTCTCCTGAGAAGAGGTCCTCTGCCGGAGGTTTTTCGCCCTCCTCAATCCCTTTCGCCCTTAAATCTTTGATCTTCCGGACAAGTTCGTCCACACTCTGAACGTCGATTGCGAATGCCTCGGGCAGCTTCATGGAAAAAGCCTTCTCCATCGACACGACGAGTTCTATCTTTTGCAGGGAGTCAAGGCCGAGGTCGAGTTCGAGATTATCGGACCCGCGAACGGGAACCGGCTCCTTCAGTAGTGGCATAACGCACGTCACGATTATCTTGCCGACATCGTCGCTCATTAAAATCTTATCTTCCTCTCTCTTTTCCGACGCCTGCCCTTCCTTTCGTTTCAAGAGATCTTTGATCATGTGCCGCTTCAATTTTCCGAGAGAGTTCTCGGCAGCGGATCATGGCTGATGGTAAAGCCCTTCAGTCTCATATAGGGAGGAAGCTTCGCCGAAACCTTATTTATGTCCCATCTTAGGGAATCATCTATATTGCCTATCCGTTCTTTTCGCGCATAATCGAAGTTCGGGACAATGAAGGCATGCAGAGATTCCACCGATCCTCTCTCTTCAACGCCGGTAACACATATCTCTTTGATGAGAGGGACCTTAAGATATTCCTTCTCCGTGTCCTCGGGGTAGACCTTCTTTCCCGAGCTTAAGACGATCACCTCCTTCACCCGCCCTGTAATAAAGAGATAGTTGTCTTTGTCCACGTATCCTCGATCGGATTGAAGGTCACGACCGGCGATGTCTCGGTAAGACCGTAACCCTCGAGGATCGTAAATCCGAGGGCCTCCAAATCCTCCATCACCAGGGGATCGAGGCGCGCTCCGCCGCTTGCAAAAAACCTGAATCTCCCGCCGAACGCCCTGTGGGCTGACCCGAAAATCAGCTTTCCCACGTTTATGCCTATCGTCTTCCTCAGTCCGCCGCTTACTCTGAGAAGACCCAGAAGGAATTTGGACAGCACCGCGGGTACCTCTTGAAACTTTCTCAAGAAACCGTTTCTTATCAGCCCCCGCGAAACGGTCTTTTCTCAACACAGAACAGCGCATAGCTCTTTCGAGGACTTCACCGACAACCCTCGTGGTTCAATTTCTCGCAAACTTCTCTGAGATGGCTTGTTCACCTAAAGGACAGTGAACAAATACTGATATGGCACCTAATTACTAAGGGTCTCAGAATAGTCTGCACATTCTTGGCCGTCATTCCCGCGAAGGCGAGAATCCACTTTGAACAGAATGGATGCCCGACTAAGGCTCTCGGGCATGACCAATAATAGGGAGCACATCTGTAAATATTATTTTGAGACTGTTAATAACTTAACAGGCTAAGAATTGACATACTTTAAAGTTGCCGTTACTATTTGAACAGGAACTGGGCTGCTTGCAGAAACACCGCCGGAATCGATCAAGAAGGAGGAGAACATGACGAAAAGATTAAGAGCAACCTTCATCATCGCTTGCCACTCAATTTTAGCAATTTCACTGATGGCGTGTTCGGCTGATACTCACAAGCAAGCGAACAGTTATCCTGTTCCGGTTATAGTGGGCAAAGTCCAAAAAGTGCAGGAGCGCGAAACGGTATTCGTAAGCGGGACGGTCTCCACCCCAGACTCACCGGCAGAAGTATCATTTCTCGTTTCAGGCAAAGTTATCTTCGTCGGGCCGCGAGAAGGTGACTATGTCAAAAGGGGGCAGAGACTTGCATCTATCGATCCGATAGATTACCAGCTGGCGCTAACAACAGCCACGAAGCAAGCCGACATGGCCCGAATAGCGTTCGAACGCGCCGAAGATGAGCATCGACGGATGAAAATGCTGTTCGACTCAAAGAGCCTGGCTCCGAACGATTATGAAAAATACAAGGCCACATATGAATCAGACAGACAACAGTACGAGCAGGCCATAGCTCAAGAAAAAATATCCCGGAAACGTCTTACCGATGCAGAGCTCCACTCGCCGGTAAATGGATTTATTTCAAAGCGGTCCATCGAACCTGGGGAAACGGCAAGCCCAGGCCGGCCGGTCTTTGAAATCGTCGAACTGGACACAGTGGAGGCGAACGTCGGCGTACCGGAAACGGATATACACCTTGTGAAAATAGGGCAAAAGGTGTTTATCACGATTCCTGCTTTTCCGAAACAAGCTTTCGAGGGCACCGTTCGCATCATCAATGTCTCAGCCGATCCGGGCACGAGGACCTATATGACCCGCATCAGGGTGCCCAACCCTGGGCACGTGATAAGAATCGGGATGGTGGCGGAGGCGAAGATTGTAGGCGACCAGAAGATATCGATGATGACCCTACCGGGTGAAGCAATCGTCCGCGACGATCAGGGAGCGACGATGGTATTCATTTACTTTCCCAAGCAGCAGCGCGTCTATAGTAAGAGGGTGAAGATAGGCAGATTTCGCGGCACCGAAGTGGAGATTAAAGAAGGTCTCTCAGGAGACGAATCGATCGTTATTGCGGGTCAGGATCATCTCCTTGACGGGATGTCTGTTACGATAGCACCCCCCTCCTCAGAAAAGGCTTCTGACAAGCAAAGGGAATCGGCACAATGAACCCCATCAAGAGTTCACTTCGGTATCCATCCGTTGTCCTTGTTCTTGCGGCCATGGCCGTCACTGCCGGGATTTACGCAATGATGAATATGCAGAGGACTGAAGATCCCACGGTCACCATCCGCACAGGCATTGTGATTGCTCAGTATCCTGGTGCTACCTCGGAGCAGGTCGAGAAGCAGGTTACAAAAACGCTTGAAAGACATATTTTCAAGTTTCCTGAAGTCAGGAAGGAGCTGACCTACTCCACGAGCCGGCCGGGTCTTGTCATTATCAATGTGGAACTGGAGGACTATGTCAAGAATTCGGATCTTTTCTGGGCAAAGCTCCGCCATGAAATGATTGAAACCGCAAAGACAGAACTGCCCTCCGGTGTCCGCGGGCCGATCGTGAACTCTGATTTCGGCGACACCGTCGCGCTGCTCGTCGCCATCCACGGGGAGCGGTACGGGTACAGGGAACTGCGCGATTATGTTGACACGATACAGGACCGGTTCCGGACCGTGCGTATCGTGGGCAAGATGATGCGTTACGGCGAGCAGACCGAGGAGGTGTGGGTCACAGGAAGCCTCGCCCGCCTTGCCCAGTACTTTGTGAATCCGGAGCGCATCATCCAGGCACTGGAGCAGAGGAACATGATCACGGATACGGGAAAGGCCGAGACCAGCCGTTCAAAGATCCCGATGAAGACAACGGGACCGTTCACCACGGAAGACCAGATCGCAAATGTTCTGGTCGATGTCTCAAAGACGGGCGAGCCTGTCTATATCAAGGACTTCGCAAGGGTCGAGCGGCGCTACCAAGACCCGGTCTTCCTTGCCCGCTACGATGGAAAGCCGAGTGTGTTGCTGTCGGTCGAAATGCAGAAGGGCAAAAATGTCACCGAGTTGGGTGATCGCCTTGACGAAGTCATGACCCAGCTTCGTTCTCTGCTGCCTCCCGATTTGAAAGTCGATCTTATCGCGGATCAGCCGCATATGGTGAGGGAGCGCATTACCCACCTCGGCCGTGAATTCATGCTTGCCATTGGCTCGGTCATCCTCGTCACCATCATCCTTCTGCCGTTTCATGTCGCCCTTATTGCGGCAGTGGCCATCCCGGTCACACTCACTACAACGATAGGGATCATGAACGCCGTCGGTATTCCCTTACACCAGGTATCGATTGCATCGCTGATCGTCGTCCTCGGTATCGTGGTCGACGACGCCATCGTAATCGCAGACAACTACGTCGAGCTCCTCGATCATAAGATGACAATCGCGGATGCAGCGTGGCGCTCTGCGACGGAAGTTTTCGTCCCCGTTCTCACTGCGACGGTGACCATCATCTGTTCGTTTTTGCCCCTGCTCATCCTCACCGGCACAGCCGGTGAGTTCATCATTGCCCTCCCGCTCACCGTGACCATCGCTCTTAGCGTCTCCTTTATCGTAGCCTGCATGCTCACGCCTTTCCTCTGCAGGTCTTTTATAAAAAAGGGACTCCATGACGACGGAGGCCCGGCCAAGAAGAAATCTTTCAATCTCCTTGACAGTCTCCAGAACGTCTACGGAAAGGCGATCGTCTTATTTATGAGAAGAAAAGAGCTGGCCATGGCCGTCGGACTCGGAGCCATCTGTGCCGGCGCTTTGCTTTTCAAAATGGTGCCGCAGCAATTCTTCCCTTCTGCCGAACGCAACCAGTTTGTGATTGATCTCTGGATGCGTCAGGGTACGCGCATCGAGGCAACGGATGCCGCCATGGGCCGGATCGAAAAGTATCTGGCCACTCGTCCTGAAGTGGTCCATTACGCGACCTCTGTCGGACAGAGCTTCCCGAGGTTCTACTACAATGTCAACCCCCAACAGCCCGATGGCGCATACGGCCAGTTCATTGTCAATACCAAATCGGCAAAAGGGACGCCTGGCTTGGTGGCAGACCTGCGAGTGAAGTTAGCCGCTGTCGTTCCCGAAGCCATGGTTATCGTGAAGGAATTGAAGCAGGGGTCGGTAGAGGAGGCCCCCATAGAGATCCGGATTTCAGGCGACGACATTGCCACGCTGAAACAGATTGGAACGGAGGTTGAGAAAATCGTGCGGGCAGTGCCTTTTTCCAGGTATGTCCATCGTGACTACTTTAACGACTCCCCCATGGTTGATGTGGATCTGGAAAAGGAACTGGCCAATCGTCTCGGCCTGACCCATGCCGGGGTCTCTCAGGTCCTGTCAGGCGGGTTTGACGGCAAGCCGGTCTCGACCTTCTGGGAGGGAGACCGAGGGGTGACCATCCTCCTTCGCCTCAACAAGGACGAGCGCTCTTCCTTTGACGATGTCCGTGATTCGTACATGGAATCCCAGCTCACCCGTGCGAGGGTGCCATTGCGGGCGATTGCCAATGTTAAGCCTGAATGGCAGACCAGCCGCATCGTGCGCCGGAACGGCGTCAGGACATTGACGCTGCGCAGTTTCGTCAAAAAGGGGTTTTACGGCTCTGCTCTGTTTGACGCCGTTGCCCCGAAGATCGCTGCGCTCAAGCTGCCTCCAGGGTACCGCATCTACTATGGAGGAGAAAAATTCAATACGGATGACAACATGCCTCAGCTGCTCGCCGCCCTGGGGATCAGCCTGGTCGCTATTTTCCTCGTGCTTCTCATCCAATTCCGGAATGTGTCGGAGCCACTCGTCGTCATGTCATCGATACCGTTATCGCTTCTTGGTGCGGCGGTCGGATTGCTTGTGACTCGTAACCCCTTTGGTTTCATGGCATTTATAGGCCTCATGAGCGTGTGCGGTATCGTGGTGCGAAACGCAATCATCCTCGTCGATTATATTAAGGAGAAGATGGCCGAGGGGCACTCCCTCGAGCAAGCAGCGACAGAGGCCGGGCAACGTCGTCTGCGGCCCATCTTTCTCACGACGATGGCCGCAGCGGTGGGGGTGACTCCAATGATTCTTTCCCGTTCTGCGCTTTGGAGTCCCCTTGCCTCCGTAATGGCCGTGGGACTTATTTTCTCCATGTTCTTCACGCTTCTCGTCGTACCGGTGCTCTACGTGGTCGTCAGATCGCGTATCAAGAAGGCTCCCGCGGCCGCCGTCGTGGTAATCTTCGCATATGCACTTTTCGGATTGGGCGGAGGGGCGTCGGCAGAAGACTCCAGGCAGCCTCTTACACTCCCCGAAGCAGTCGAAATAGCCCTGAAGCAGAATAAAGTTATAAAGATCGGCCGGGCGAAGGTGGAAGAGGGCGACCAGAAGATCTTCACCGCTCGTTCCCAGTATTTCCCCCAACTTTCCAACAGCTCGAAACTGGTCACCCTGTCGAACAGTGACCTGGTAAAGATACCGGCCGGCAGTCTGGGAAATGTAACCGGCACCGGCCCGTTCCCAAGCCAGGATGTTTCAATTAATCAAGGTTCCAACACTTTTTTCCTCAGCGAGACCACCCTCGGTCAGCCGACCACGCAGCTTTTAAAAATCCATGAAGCCAATGAGATTGCCCGGGCAGAACGCGGCATTTCGCATGCTGAACTGAAGAAATCCGAAGATGAGATTGTTCTTGCCGTACACCAGTTGTATTACGGATTGCTGGTAGCGTACAAGCAAAGAGAGACCGCCGAGGCCATGCTTATTGCAGCCGAGGAGAACCTCAAGGAGAATGAGGATGCTGTCAGGGCCGGCAATCTTCTCGATGTGGCGGTAACGGCAGGCAGGGCGAACCTGCTCCAGTCCAGACAAGAGCTTCTCACTGCGGAGAACAGGATTGCCGACCTGTCCTCGGAACTGAATGATCTGCTGGGCCTTCCAAGCGCCTCTCCCCTGGCAGTGGCCGAGGCCGGCCTCCCGGAGCTGTCGGTGCCGCCCAGGGAATGGTCTTACGAGGAGGCACTGTCCAGAAACCCGGAACTGCGTGGCGCACGCGAAACCGTAGAAAAGTCGCGCCACGCGGTGAACGCCGCCCATTACGAATACATCCCCGACATAACGCTGTTCGCCCGCCACCTCTACCAGGATGGTGCGTCGTTTCTGAAACATAATGTCGGGCTTTTTGGCGCAGAAATGACCTGGAACATTTTCGACTGGGGCAAACGAAAAGGTGAAATCGGCCAGAGGAGCGCTCAACTCTTACAGGCAGAAGAAAACCTCGCAAGAATAGACAACCGCATCAAGGTGGAACTCGACAAGGGATATCGAAAGCTTGAACGGACCAAAACGATGCTGGACGTTACCCATGAGACCCTTCTCTTGTGGAAGGAGAATGAACGCCTCAGCGGAGACCGGCTCAAGGCGGGGACTGTGACGACAGCCAGGCATGCGGAAACTGTTGCGGCGCTAAAGAAGGCGGAAATGGAGGCGCTTCAGGCCTCCCTTGAACATCGCCTCGCGCAAACCGAGCTTAACAAAACAATTGGGCTGCTTACGCCATCCCCAGATTAGGAGAACAAGAGGACAAGGTTAGATCATAACGAATGGGGCGGAGGATGAGAACCATGAAGATGAAAAACTCATTGCTGTCGTTGCTACTATTTCTTTTTGTAGCCGTAGTCGTAGGAGCTGTCATGCTGGCTATGCGCGGATCCTTGCCGCCAATCGCCTTGCCGGTTTTAGTAATTGCAGGTATAGTGACCTTGCTCTTGATATTCAGCGTCGGACAGTCGCGCGACTAAAAAGTTCCTTTTCACATAGGACTCCTGATGAGAGGGACAGGACTCGTGACCAGGACATAAATTTGAGATTCAGGAGGTAGATTTATGGAAGATATCAACCGAATTCCCACCACGGGGCTGCTCGATCCTGGAAAAATACTCGCCGTTCGGTGTTCCCCAAAAGAAGACCCACTATAGGCCTCGCTCACTAACCTCTTCTCAAGAACCCAGTGAGGGAAATGATCCTCACGTGCCGATACTTCCTCAACATAAGCATGGCCTTGTCGCCGGTTACAATTGCTTCGGCGTTGCCCGCAACCGCACATTCGAGAATACGGTTATCAGAATCACCGTCGAAAACCTTCAGCCATTCAGAAGGACGCACGATCTCCCCAATGCCCACAAGGTTGACGGCCACACGGCTTAATGCCTCTGCGTCTTTGCTGAATTTTTTGGCCAGCACAGTGAGGACTTCATCGATGATCTCTCGAGAGATAATAAGGGTATCTTTGCCGTCAATGACCCTCAGCACCGCAGCGTCCCCCTTGCCGCCGGGTAGGGTCAATGCGGAGATGAAAATATTACTATCAAAGACAACCCTCATTTCCTGAGATATCTTTCGAGGTCCTTCTCTGTCAGTACCCCCTTGTCTTTCGCCTTCTTGGACCAGTATCCCTGCATATCCCGGAATTCACCTTTCAGTCTCTTTTGCCTAGCTACCCTAAGGGCATCCTGGATGACCGCGCTTAGCGTCTTCCCCTCTTCCCTTGCAAGTGTCTCGGCATCGGCAGCGAGATCCGGTGGCAGTGATATTGTTTTCTTGACTGCTGTCGCCATTGGTTTGCTCCTTTCTCTGGTATGAATAAATACTACCAACAGACGGGCTGTGGTGTCAATGAGTATCGCTCACATTGGGCGTGGAGGAAACGTAAAAACTATTTATTGCCTGCGGTACTCCGGACATGTGCAAGAGCACGAAACGGTCCGGATTTCAGTAACCTATTGAACCTCCTCAAGTTTGACCGAAATAGTCATCCTCTTTTCATCGCGAATTATTCCGAGGTCTATCACATCTCCAATTCTGTACTTGTCAAATTCGTTCCTCAAGTCATCATATGATGATACAGGCTTATTGTTTACGCTTATAATGATATCGCCAAGTATTATCTCGCCCCCCCTCTGGCGCGTCCCTCTGAGACCAGCTGCCTCTGCGCTGGTCCCTTTCTGAACATTGATAATAAGAATCCCATCAATGCATTGTGTCAAGCATCAGGGGGGCTCTCGTCGCCGGCGATCTCGCCTCTTATCACCTTTTCCGCAGTGTCCTGCTCTTCCTTCTTTACGAGGATTGTAATCTCGCCCATCTTCCCGATATTGACCGGATAGGGACTCACCTTTGAAGACCTCAGGACGACGGATATACCGCCGCTTTCGAGGAGATCCTTGATCATCTCGGCTTCAAGGGGATCGTAGGTTATAAAGACTTCAGCCCAGTCTTCATCCATCAATCATCATAAAACCTTTCGGAGACCGAGAAGTAAATCTTCCCGGCCCGCTCATAGAGCTCAGGCTCTATCTCCTCTTTTCCAAGAACGTACCGGGGCTGTGTAAGCAAGTATCCTATGGTCTTACCTTTATACAGAACGCTCTGGACGTCTACATTCCTGTAGCCTGCTCCATGCCGCATAAAAGTCATCGCATCGTCGAAGGAGCCCTTCGTCATCATTATGTTGGAAGAGAAAGGAACAACCTCTAAGTCGCTTTCAGGACTCTTCAGAAATACGGCCCTGTACTTGTTATCACTTCCGGAACTATAGACGTAGGTGATATAACTCACCTTTGGTATAGCATCGATCATTCTGACGTCCTCCATCCGGATAGCCTGGGCACACGCTGTCGACAGGATCAAACAAAGAACGAACAAGGATTTCGGGCATTTCATCGTATTCGCCTCCTTTTCAAAGTCTCTGTCTCAGCCATCCACAAGCTAACTATAACGCCTTATGGTAGCGCTGTCAAACGACGCAGGTGTATCGCTGACTTGAACGTCGCAATCAGCTGTCAGGCAGGCATGGAAGATTTTGGCAAGGATATTGACTTTAAAATGATGCATGATTTAGTCTAACAATACTGTTCATTCCACCGTCAAACGAACCATGGATGGGAAGTTCGCTGGAGATACTGTCCGGATGGAAGAGAAGATACTCAAGTCCTTCGAAGAAAGCATAAGCGTAAAAGAAAAATTCATAAAGACACACCTCGGGGTGATCGTGGAAGCCTCAAAGATGATTGCTGAAGCCTTCAACGAAGGAAAGAAACTCCTTCTCTTCGGAAACGGCGGCAGCGCCACAGACGCCTCACATATGGCAGCGGAGTTTGTGAACCGTTTCAAGAAGGAGCGGCCAGGGCTTCCTGCAATGGCCCTGAACACGGATGTTGCCGTCATCACCTCCATAGCAAATGATTACGACTATTCCGAGATCTTTGCCCGCCAGCTCAAGTGTCTTTCTGAGGAAGGAGACGTAGTCATTGCCATAAGCACGAGCGGCAGTTCAGCCAATGTGCTGAAGGCGATGGATGCAGCAAAACGAAAGAAGCTCAGAACGATTGTCTTCACGGGAGCAAAGGGCGAAAAGTTGGCTTCAAAAGGCGAGCTTGCCTTTATCGTTCCATCGGACAACACACCGCGAATACAGGAAACCCATTCCACGCTCGGCCATGTCCTCTGCCAGATGGTGGAGGAAATACTCTTTGAGACCCATAGGAAGAGATAGGGCCAATCGCTTGAAGGGTCTGCGGGTTATCGGCATTGACCCCGGAAGTCGTATCTGCGGCTACGGAATCGTAGAGTGCGAAACCGGATCCAATGGGAAGGACGGGTGCCGCTATGTAGCGTCAGGGAGGATCGAGATGTCGCCGGCTGACGCGCTCCACGCAAGGTTGAACGATATCTATTCGGCCCTTGCCGAGATCATCAGGGAATACCGGCCCGTTGAGGCAGTCATCGAGCGTGTATTCTTCGCGAAAAGCGTAAAGGCAGCTCTGCATCTCGGCCACGCGCGAGGGGTCTCGATGCTTGCGGCGACGTCGCAGGGACTCAGGGTTTACGAATACTCTGCGCTGCAGGTGAAGAAGGCCCTTGTCGGTTACGGAAGGGCGGAAAAGAGCCAGGTCCAGGCGATGGTCAGGGCATTCCTCGATCTGAAGATCGCCCTCTCCCCTGACAGTGCGGACGCACTCGCCCTCTCGATCTGCCACCTGAATACCGTGAAGTTCCCGAAACGGTGATGGGAAATCCGTTATCAGTTATGAGTGAGAGAATACTCCTGAAATATGTTTCACATCGCACGGTGCGCCTCGCGGGGTCACGATGATCGGGTCCCTGAGAGGAAAGCTCATATCGAAGAAGCCCGACAATGTCATTGTCGAGGCCTGCGGGGTCGGCTATCTTGTGAACCTGCCTGTGAACCTTCTCTCCTCCCTTCCTCCTGAAGGCTCTCAAGTATTTCTTTCGGTTTACACCCACGTCCGGGAGGATGCTTTACAGCTCTATGGTTTTCCCTCTGAGGACGAAAAGCGGATATTTACGACTCTCCTGGGGGTGACGGGCATAGGTCCGAAGATGGCGCTCAATATCCTCTCGGGCGTAGCGTTAAAGGACTTTCTCCATGCCCTCGACACTGAGGATGTGGCGATGCTCTGCAGGATCCCCGGTCTCGGCAAGAAGACGGCCCACCGGCTCATCCTCGAACTGAAGGAGAAATTGCCAAAGGTCCAGGAACCGAAGGACAGAATATTCGAAGACACTCTTTCCGCCCTCGTGAACCTCGGGTATAAGAAGTCAGAGGCCCAGGAATGCCTTGAGAGGGCGATGAAGAGGGGGTTCACAACGATAGAGGACCTGCTGAAGGAATCACTGAAATATCTCACGGGAGGAAGCGATTCGCAGCGCGGGGGGACACGAGGTTGAAGAGGATCGACGATTCAGCTTCCGGCGGAGAGATAAGTCCGGTCAAGAGTCAGGAGGACCAGAATTTCGAGGCTGTCATCAGGCCGAGGACCTTCGATGACTTTGTCGGCCAGGACAAGATCAAGGAGAACCTCAAGGTCTTTATCACGGCGGCGATGCAGAGGCATGAACCCCTTGACCATGTGCTCTTCGGTGGCCCGCCTGGACTGGGGAAGACGACGCTCGCCAATATCATCGCGAACGAACTGAACGTGAATATCAAGACGACTTCCGGACCCGTGCTCGAAAGGCCCGGCGACCTCGCAGCCATCCTGACCAATCTTTCGGAGATGGATATTCTCTTCATTGATGAAATACACCGTCTGCCGAGGATCGTGGAAGAGGTCCTCTACCCTGCCATGGAGGATTATCAGCTCGATATCATCATCGGCCAGGGGCCGAATGCCAGGACCCTGAAACTCAGTCTTCCCAAATTCACCCTCATCGGCGCAACGACACGGGCAGGACTCCTCACGTCCCCGCTGCGGGACAGGTTCGGTGTCATAAACAGGCTCGAATTCTATGGTCCCCGTGAGCTCAAGAAGATCGTCTTCCGCACCGCAGCGATCTTCTCCGTCGTGATCACCGACGAAGCAGCCCTTGAGATCGCGAGGAGATCGAGGGGAACGCCGAGGATCGCAAACAGGCTCCTAAGGAGGATAAGGGACTTTGCCCAGGTGAGGGGGAACGGTGTTATCAATATAGAAATAACGCGCCATTCCCTCGATGCCCTTGATATCGATGAGAGGGGCCTTGATGAGATGGACAGAAAATTCCTCTCGACGATCATAGAGAAATTCGGAGGAGGCCCTGTCGGCATCGAGACGATCTCAGCGGCCCTCCGGGAAGAACGGGACACCCTCGAAGATGTGTATGAACCCTATCTGCTTCAGGAGGGCCTGATAGAGAGGACTCCCAGGGGCCGCCTCGCAACAAAACTTGCTTACAAGCACCTTGGCGCAAAAGCCCCGGAAGGTCTGTTCTGATGGTACATGAGATTCGTTCCTGCGAGCGTTGATGCGTGAGGCGGTTCAATCCCGCAACCCGGCCTAACCCCTCTCTCCTTCTTCCGTCTTTCCCATCGTTATAGCAAAGTTTTCAGGTGTGTGTGGCAGGGGGTTGGTCCCTATATCCTTGTCAACCAGACGCCGGTCCCCGAAGCTCATGAACGACCAGGGGTAAAGGCGCTTGATATCCGTTGGTTGAATGATTTAGAATTCATTAAAAGCCTTGACTTATACGAGACAGCTTCTGATTTCAAGGAGGTGTGCCATGCTTCTGAGACTCTACTTTAACGACCCGCCGGGCAGGACATGAAGTCATATCAGTTCTGTGGTTGCAGAACTCAAGAAACGCTATACCTTCGACGTCGAGATCGTAAAGAAGACCGACACCGGCGTCGTAAAGAGAATCTTCGCGCTCAAATTTCCCTCCGTCGAGATCGACGGCGAGAGAATTGCTGAAGCGCGGGACATCACTATTGAAGAGCTTGAACAATACATATGTCAACGTTGTTGATGCTGTAACGGCAGCGAGTTATAACAGCCTGTTCGCCGCAACGCCATGACCCAGATCGCACCGCATTTCCACGAAAAAAACAGCCCCAATCTCGGGAGATACAGGATCACCGCAATGTTCTATGACCTCCTCGACCTCCCCTGGGAGTTGATGTATAAGAAGTGGAGGCCCGTCCTCGTCGAAGATGTGCGGGGGTCAGTGCTTGAGGCAGGAATCGGCACCGGGAGGAACCTGAGGTATTATCATCACAATGTGACCCTGACCGCCCTTGACCTGAGCGCAGCCATGCTGAAGCGGGCAAAGAAGCGGGCGAAGGATGCGGCCTGCAGTGTCAACTTTGTTTGTGATGATGCCTGTCTCATGAAATCCATTCCGTCAGTCCGTTATGACTGGATCATCTCGACCTTCCTCTGCTGTGTCATGCCTGAAGAACTTCAGCCCCTTGCACTTGCGCAGTTTTCCCGGGTTCTGAAACCCGGCGGACATTTCAGGCTTTTGGAAATCATCTATTCGAAGACGCCCGCTCTGCGAAAACGGCAGGAGCTCTTTGCCAATTTTGTGGAAAAGGTCTATGGGGCTCGCTTTGATCGCAACACCCTTCACCTCGTCGAAAGCGCTCCGAGGCTGAAGGTTACCAAGACTCGCTTTCTCAAAGACGACACCTATCTGCTCATCGAGGGAATCAGGACTGCCGATGATTGAGCAGCGCAAAAAGCCCATGACACGCCTCCTCCTCTAATCCCAGTCGAGCAGCCTCTGCTCGCCTTCAAGTTTCCGGATTCCCGTGACATCCTGGCTCACCTCCATCGTCCCTCTGTAAAAGCCCTTTGCGTCACGCACGGCAAAGTATCTGATATGGATGAACCTGCCCTTCATCTGGATCCAGAAATCGGCAACGTCTCTCTTTCCGCTCCTGAACTCATCGAGAATCTTCTGGACTATATGGAAACTCTTTGGGGGATGGCACTTCTGGACCTTCCTCCCGATGACGCCGGGACTCCGCGGAAAGACCCTCTCTCGTGTTTGGGAATAGTAGACAATCTCATCGTTCTCATTCACAAAGGAGATGTCAACGGGCAGATGGGTAAGGAGGAGGTCCACCTGTTCGGGGGTCAGCCGGCCGGTGCTGAGACTCAGTTCCCCGGCCGCAACCGCTTTCTCTGCAGGGGAAACCTCAACAACAGGCATCCATCCCTTTTCCGGCTCGACCCAGGCATATCCGATCTCCTCTTCACCCTTTCTCACCTTAACCCAATCTCCTTCGCTCAGCATCTCCAAAGCCATGGGGAAGAGGATATGCTCTTCCTTGTAGATCATATCGATGATACTTTGCAGCAGGTACTTGATCGTCCCGTAAACCAGTGGCACCTGGAGCTCGGCAACCTGTCCCCTCGCGTACTTCAGCGTCTGGCGTACGTCGTCATGGATGGCCCACATGACCTCGGAGGGCCCGGTGATTTCGTGCAATTCGAGGACCGGGAACAACTGGTTCTCCTTTCTGAGGTAGTGGAGGTTGATATCAGACAATCGGTCTATGAGTTGAAGGAGACTCTTCCTATGCTGTCTGAAGACCTCTTTCTCAGGGGTATCACAGAGTTTCTCGAGGACGCCCTTAATCTCCAGCACTATTCCCTCGGCAACCCTGTTCTCTTTCATGAAGGTATGGAGGGGATGTCCGGCGGGTGCGGTCGGCGCCTCCTGTTTACCGAGAGCCTCCTTGAATACCTCAACGTGAACATCACAGAGGCGCTTAATCTCGGTCTCCGGCATACCCTCCGCCATGAGGTTCTGCTCCATCCTCGCTATCTCCGAGGGATCGATATCCTTGATAAGCTCATGGAACCTTCTCTTCAGGACCTCCATATCAACGCCCTTATGAAGGTCCTTAATGATATCCTTTAAGATCTCTTGCCGTGCCTCGGCGCCTGAAACCGCTCCGACCTCCTCTCCGACTTCTCTCGCAACAGTGACCCGCTCTCCCGTCTTTGCCTTGATTTCAGCGGCGATCTCGGCAAGCAACTCGTTGAGTTCAATTCCCCCTATGGCGGCAACATGGGACAAAGGGGCCACCTTCCCTACCGTCTTTCTCATCACCGTACTCTGCAACATCTTGAACTTCGGCGACCTGTTGACGAAAAAGTCCATCAAGAAGGGATAATCCTTTAAGAGGTCATCGATCTTTGTCTTCCCACTCAGTTCCATCTCTTCCTCCCGGACGTTATTCAGTGCTGATCAGACCCTTTGTGCCTTTCAGAAAGAGTCAGCGGATCTCACTCACTTGAATTGTATCGAAGAACCTGCTGAAAGGCAACAGAGAGAATACCGTGGCCATTTAACCCATCTGATAGAGCGCCTGTCTTTGTTGTACAATAGTCTCATAGACTAACCTTCACGTTGCATAACACTACCTTCTCCGGGAAGGCGGGCACGCACAGGGCTTCGATCTATTCCTGCTTGACCGTTGTTTGCAACATTAAGGTAAATGTTTCCTGGAGGGATAGGATGAAAAGGATTGCGAATTTCTTATTCGAGGCTGGGATGCTTAAGCGCACGCCAAGGACCGGCTTCCAGTTCCTCGGTTCCGGTGCTGAATCGGTCGCGGAGCATATCTTCAGGACGGTCTATATCGGTTACACCCTCGGCCATCTTGCAAAGGACGTTGACACAGACAGACTCATCAAGATCTGCCTCTTCCATGATCTCTCTGAAGCGAGGACGGGCGACCTGAATTATGTGAACAAGAAATATGTGACTGCTGATGAGGAAAGGGCCGTTCATGACCTTGCAGACACATTGCCCTTTGGCGACGAGATCAGAGAACTGATCACGGAGTTTATGGAAGGGGAAAGCCTCGAGGCCCGCCTTGCTTACGATGCAGACCAACTCGAAATCATCCTTGCTCTGAAGGAATACAAAGACCTCGGCAATACCTATGCCGACGAATGGCTCTCTTTCGCCGTCAGGCGTCTTAAAACGGACACGGCAAAGGAGCTCGCAGAGACGATCCTCGAGACAGACTCTTCCCTCTGGTGGTTTTCCGACAAGGGCGACTGGTGGATCAGAGGGGGCAAGGAAGGAAAGAAGAGCGGATCAGCAAAAAAGGCAAAAAAAAAGACCAACAAATAAATCACAGAGTCACAAGGGAACAAAGAACAAAGACTCCGCCTCGTCACCCACCTGTTCAGTCCACAAATGTCGAGACCATGGGAAAACGATTTGGTTAGGCTGCCCGAAGGGTCTTCGTCAACCTATCGGCAACAGCGTCAATAAACTCTTCAGTGAGCGCGTATTTGTCCACTTTCGGTTCGGCAATGAGCATGAGATCCTTTGTCATGATCCCGCTCTCGACGGTCTCGATAACGGCCTTCTCGATGGTACCGGCAAAACGGACAACCTCGGGGGTATTGTCGAGTTCACCCCTCTTCACAAGCGCGCCGGTCCACGCAAAGATCGTCGCGATGGAGTTCGTCGAGGTAGGATTCCCCTTCAGGTGCTCATAGTAATGTCTCTGCACGGTGCCATGGGCCGCCTCAAACTCATACTTTCCGTCGGGAGAGACGAGTACCGAAGTCATGAGTCCGAGGCTCCCAAAGCCCGTCGCTACCATATCGGACATCACGTCGCCGTCATAATTCATACACGCCCACATCATCCCGCCCTCAGATTTTATGATCTGCGCGACGGCGTCGTCGATTAGGAAATAACGGTACCGGATACCCTTCTTCTCGAACTCCAGCCTGACCTTCTCGACCTCTTCTCCGAAGACATCGCGGAAAAACCCGTGGTACTGTTTCGAGATCGTGTCCTTTGTCCCGAACCAGAGATCGATCTTCTCGCTGAGGGCATAATTGATGCAAGCCTTCGCAAAGCTCCTGATGGAAGACTCCGTGTTGTGCATGCCCATGACGACGCCGCGGCCCTTGAAAGCGCAGACCTTTACGGATTTCTTCCCATCCCCCTTTTCAGGAGTAAAAACGAGTTCAGCGGTGCCAGGCACGTCGACGACGAACTCGGCACTCTTGTAAATATCACCATAGGCGTGACGCCCGATGATTATCGGTTTCTTCCACCTGCTCACCGCGGGAGGAATATTCTTTATGATGATCGGCTTCCTGAATACCGTGCCGTCCATGATCGAACGTATCGTGGCATTGGGGCTCTTCCATTGCTCTTTCAGACCATATTCCCTGACCCTGGCTTCGTTCGGCGTAATCGTCGCACACTTCACTCCTATGCCTATCTCCTTCGTCGCCTCGGCCGCCTCCACCGTAACCTTGTCATCGGTATCGTCACGGTGTTTGATACCCAGGTCATAATAACGGAGATCAACGTCGAGGAAGGGCGTGATAAGCTTCGCCTTTATTGAATGCCAGATGATTCTCGTCATCTCGTCGCCGTCCATCTCGACGATGGGATTCTTCACTCTCAGTTTCGTAAACAGAAAACCTCCTTTGCCCGGCAAGGAGCGCTCTGATCCGTCATCCCCAGTCGTATCTATGCCTCCTTTTATGGTGTATATGCTGCTCGGCTGAGAGGGCGGCGACACAGCCGTTCGCCGCAGCCAGGACGACCTGTCTAACTTCCGTGCAGGTGACATCGCCGGCTCCGAAGACCCCGGGGATAGACGTCTCCATCATTCTGTTGGTAACGACGCATTCGATTTCGCTGAGCTCCACGGTGTTGCCGAGAAAATCAATAATAGGCTTGCTCCCATGGAGATAGATAAAGACCCCTGACAGCTCGAGGACCTTCTCATTCCGGTCGCTGTCGAACATCCGTAACTTTTCAACAACTTCATTCCCCTCTATGGCTGTTACACTATGCCCTGTCAGGACCCTGACCTTTTCTGCCTTCAGAACAGGATGATCTTCTGCCACTTTCAGTTTCTTCGAAGGAGCGATGAGGTACACAAGATCGGCAAACCCTGTGAGAAGTCCTGTCTCCTTCACCGCCTCCTCTGAATCGCCAATGACACAGACAGTCTTTCCCCGGTAAAAAGCAGCATCACATATGGCGCAGTAGCTCACACCCCTGCCAAGAAACTCGGCCTCACCCTTTATCGCAGGCTTTCGCCCCATCGATCCCGTGGCGATAATAACCGTCCTGCCCTGATACATGCCGTCCATGGTGTAGACCTCTTTTGTCTCGCCGTCGAGTTTGACTCCCACCACCTGTTTTTCGACATACTCGGCGCCGAACCCGATGGCCTGTTTCCTGAAGATATCGAGGAGCTCCTTGCCGCTGAGAGGTTCCATGAGCCCCGGGTAGTTCTCGATCCTGCTTGAATAGGCGATGGCGCCGGCTGATGCCGACTTATCCAGGATGATGGTCCTGAGGTTCGCCCGTGCTGCGTACTGGGCAGCAGTGAGTCCGGCCGGGCCACCTCCGACAATCACGACATCATATATGGTATCTGCCATGGAAAATCCTCCTCTCCGCAAGAAAGAGATCGACCATGAATCTAGAATCGTCTCATGATGTTGTAGCAGGTGTCCCTTTGAGCAGGTCTGAACCCCGCCGATTGAATGGCGCCGATGATGTCCTTCTTCGAAACCCTGAAGCCCACCCCCGTTGAAGCAACAACATTTTCTTCGATCATGGTCGATCCGAAGTCATTCGCGCCGAATCTCAGGGCAACCTGTGCAAGCTTCAATCCCTGGGTGACCCACGACGCCTGAATGTTCTCCACGTTGTCAAGGTAGAGTCTCGAGAGCGCAAGGACCCTCAGATAGTCGACGGCCGTTGCAGAATGGACTTTTCTTTGCCGGTTCAACTCCGTATTCCCCGGCTGAAAAGACCAGGGGATAAAGGCGGTGAAACCGCCTGTCCTGTCCTGAAGGTCGCGTATGCTGTCAAGGTGCTCAAGAATATCTTCAGGAGTCTCGACACTCCCGAACATCATAGTCGCCGTCGTCCGCATGCCGAGACGGTGGGCCTCCCCCATGACCTTCAGCCAGACCGGCGATTTTATCTTCCGGGGACTCAGGATCTCCCTCACCCTGTCCGACAGGATCTCTGCGCCTCCGCCCGGGATCGAATCGAGGCCTGCCTTCTTCAGGATGACGAGCGTTTCTCTGATTGTGAGGTTATGCCTGTCAGCAAGATAGGATACCTCGGGCGGTGAAAAACCATGGATATTCACTTCATACCGTTCTTTGATGACCCTCAGCAGATCGACATAATAATCGAGTCCGAGGTCAGGATGAAGTCCTCCCTGGAGGAGGATCTGCGTTCCACCGAGAGCAACCGTTTCCTCTATCTTTTTGAAGAGTTCCTCCATGGGCAGAACGTAGGCATCCGGGCTGTCAACGTCGCGGTAGAATGCGCAGAAGGTGCATCTGTTGATACAGACATTGGTGTAGTTGATGTTCCTGTCAACAACAAAGGTCACAATACCCTCGGGATGGAGGCTTCTTCTCATGGCATCAGCAAGCTCCCCGAGTTCAAGAAGGTCGGAATGCTTCAATAATCCTAAAGCTTTCTCTCTCGTTATTCTCATGCTTCAGTGCGGTACCGTAACTGCATGGACACGGAAATCTCCTGCATTATACCAAGCATTTCCCCGAAAATGCCATGGCAAAACGTGACACCTCCGGGCTGTCTTGGCTGATTACGTTCTTCCAGGGAGACGACAGGGGAGAGACGAGACCCGAAAAGTACCATGATTCACCGTTAACTCTTGCCGTTACAAACAACTGTCCAGTCATGGATTGAAGCACGCCTTCCCAAAAACGCAAGAGTTTTATGCAACGAAAGGTTAATTCGCCAAGGAAGATCTTCGGTCATCGAGAGCGACACAGGCTTGATATTAAACTCATAATGTGCTATTTTTGATGTGTCATGGAATCCAATCTCATCATGTATGAAGATGAGTTCAGACGCATCGATGACGAACTCAAGAGACTATATCATCAGGCCAATGCGAAGGTCCTTTTCCTTATCGACAAGAACGGTCAGCTCATCGCCTCCGCGGGTGATACGCACGATATAGACACGACAGCCCTCGCGTCTCTGACAGCGGGAAATATTGCCGCAACAGGCGGCATGGCTCGTCTCCTGGGGGAGAAGGAATTCAGCGTCCTTTTTCACGAAGGGGATAAAGACAATATCCATATCTCCCTCGTCGGCCATAGGGTCATCCTCGTCGTAATCTTTGACCAGAGATCCTCTCTCGGTCTCGTGAGGCTGAGGGTCAGGAAATCCACGGAAACGCTCGCAAAGATCTTTGACGAAATAACCCAAAAGGCCGACAAGGACAGAAGCGAGGGGAGACTGGACGAGTCCCCCTTCGCCGAAATCAGCGATGAGGACATCGATAATCTTTTCAGGTAGGATACGGCCACGTGTCTTTTATAAATTATTCCTCTCGTGAGATAAACTGCAAGATTGTCTACTATGGTCCCGGACTCTGCGGAAAGACCACAAACCTCCAGTTCGTCTATAAACGGACAAAGCCCGATCAAAAGGGCAAACTCATATCACTCGCCACAGAGACGGAGCGGACCCTCTTTTTTGATTTTCTTCCCCTTGCCCTGGGAGATATCAAGGGATTCAGGGTAAGGTTCCATCTCTACACCGTGCCAGGTCAGGTCTTCTATGCTGCGAGCAGAAAGCTCATCCTCAAGGGTGTGGACGGTGTCGTCTTTGTCGCCGACTCCCAGATCGAGAGGATGGAGGCGAATATCGAAAGCCTCGAAGACCTTAAGATAAATCTTGCCGAACAGGGCTATGAACTCGAAAAACTGCCTTACACGATCCAGTACAACAAGCGGGACCTGCCCTATGTGGCGCCGGCCAAGGAGATGGATTCCCTTCTGAACCCGACCCGAGTGCCGTCCTTCGAAGGAGTTGCAGTAACAGGTGTCGGGGTCTTCGAGACGCTGAAGAGCGTCGCGAAACAGGTCCTCTTTGAATTAAAGAAGCACTATTGACAGGTTAGCGCACTTTTCTTACTGAAGGAGGTGTCCTATGGCAAAGTATCCCAGGAATTACCTGATGATCCAGAAAAGGTTCTCAGCCCTCATGAAGGCCCATGAGGAGGCCGGCAGACTGGCCAAAGAGTCAGGACCCATCGATGCCAAGACAGCCAACCTCATCCAGCTCGCTGCCAGCGTTGCACAGAGGTCCGAAGGTGGTGTCCATTCCCACGCACGGAGGGCCTTGAAAGAAGGGGCAACGAAGGAAGAGATTTACCAGACCATCGCCCTCCTCATAAGCACGATCGGGTTTCCGACTGCTGCTGCAGCATTCTCCTGGGTAAGGGACATCGTCGAAAAGAAGAAGTAAAATCCTCCTGCCAGGGTAAGAGCCTTACGGAGCGTCCCTCTCCTCGGGAGAGGAACATCTGTTCATTATTCCCTTGTGGATGCATCTTCTTTTATGGTAGAATCTACAAATTTCCGGAGGTGAATATGCAAAAATTCTTTCTTGCGGTCATGGTCACCTTCTTGCTCTTGCCATTCTCCAATTCCTATGGCTTCAGCGAGAAAGGCCAGGACTGTTCAAAGTGCCACACCCTGAGCAAAGACGAGGCATTATCATTGTTGAAGGAGTTGGACCCAAACCTGAAGGTCCTTGAAGTAAGGACCCTTCCTGTTCAGAGCCTTTGGGAAGTGTCACTTGAAGGTCCGAGAGGGAAAGGTGTCGTATATCTTGATTTTTCAAAAAAGTACCTTATATCAGGCCAGATTATCGCTCTCAAGGAGAAAAGAAACCTTACCCAGGAAAGGTCAGAGGAACTTAACAGGATAGTCCTGACCAAGGATGACGTATCGAAAATCCCTGTGGATGATGCCCTCGTGATGGGCGACAAGGATGCAAAACATAAAGTCATCGTCTTTGACGACCCTGAGTGACCATTCTGCGCAAGACTTCATCAGGAGATGAAGAAGGTTGTTGAAGAAAGAAAGGACATAGCATTTCTTATCAAGATGTATCCCCTGAGCATGCACCCAGGGGCATACGAGAAGGCAAAGGCGATCGTATGCGAAAAGTCGATTGCCCTTCTTGAGGACGCATTCGAGAAGAAAGAGTTGCCGAAGGCAAAGTGCGAAACAAAAGTCCTCGATGAAAATATCAAACTTGCAGAGAAATTGGGCATCAGGGGTACGCCCGCACTGATCTTCCCTGACGGTAAAGTCCTCCCCGGTGCGGTCGACGCAAAGACCATCATCTCACATTTTGATAACTGACGGGCCTCGCCTGCAGAATTGATCGATAAGGATCATGGCAGGATTCACGATTGAACCTCTGTTTCTCTTGCCGAAGTGGCGGAACTGGCAGACGCGCTAGGTTCAGGGTCTAGTGGTCGAAAGGCCGTGCGGGTTCGAGTCCCGCCTTCGGCACCAATTTTTTTTGCGGCATTCTCCGACCGTGAAAATCTTTCCAGCATCATCCTCCAAGACTCCTGCCATAGAGTTCGTTCTTGCTCAATCCGTATTGCTGTGCGACCGTCTTCACCGCCTCTTTTCTTCCCACGCCCTTCTTCATAAGCATCTTCACCTCATCCAATGCCTCATCAAAAGACAGGGCCTCACCTCTCTTCCCTTCAACGAGAATGACGTACTCGCCTGCGACGGTACTGCCGGCAAGGAGATCGAGGATCTCGGCAATGCTCCCTCTCAGCACCTCCTCATGCATCTTTGTTATCTCTTTTACGACTGCCGCTTTTCTTTCGCCGAATATCTCGGTCATGTCCTCGAGGGTCTCGAAGATCCTGTGCGGCGCCTCATAGAAAACGAGGACTCTCCTCTCCTTGCTCAGTTCGGCGAGTGCCTTCTGCCTCTGGCTTCTCCTGGGAGGCAGGAACCCCAGGAAGGTGAATTCCTTGAGCGGAATCCCTGCTACCGAGATCGCGGCGATGAGGGCCGAAGGACCGGGAATTGATACGACGTCAATGCCTTCCTCCACCGCCTTTCCGATAAGGACACTACCCGGGTCTGATATTCCCGGCGTTCCAGCATCGGAGACCAATGCAACAGAGAGTCCTGCATGGAGCTTGCCGAGTACCTCTTCGGCCCTGACTTTCTCTTTCTCGCCCCAGTAGCTTATGAGGGGTTTTGTGATGCCATAGTGATTCAGAAGCTTTAAGGAATGTCGCGTGTCTTCGGCAGCGATGACATCAACCTCCTTCAGCACCCGCAAGGCCCTGAGGGTTATGTCCTCAAGATTCCCTATGGGTGTTGAAACGATGTAAAGGGAGCCTGCCATCTCAGCTTATCAAACAAGGGGAGAATCGCCTACTTCGTGAAACTGCTCTTGAACTTGTTCAGCCACATGATATGGCTTCTTTCTTCATTGATTATCTCCTCAACAATCTCGTGCTCCTTCACGGCCTCCCGAATACCGTAGAAGTAGAGGAGGGTCTCCTTCTCGAAACCGATGGCGAAATTGACGGCATCTTCCACGGTCTTTACCCCTTCCAGGGAAGGAAGGGATTTGTTCTTCCCGAGGAAAAACTCCGACTCAACGATAGCCCTGAGGTACTGCTCTGCATCTTCCCAGTTCTCCGGCTTATCATCCTCCGTGATGTCAAAGAGTTCCCTGAATCTCTTTTCATGGAGAAGCTCTTTTTGGGCAAGCTGTGTAAAAAGATCCCTGAGACCTTTGCTGTCCTTGAATTTTTCCGCTGTTACCGTATAAAACTGATACCCCAACTTTTCTGTCTGCACCGCCTGATCAATGACTTCACGAATCGAAAACCGTTCCATGCATCATCCTCCTGTCTCGATGAACTTTTCCTTCCGTTTATTCGGTCTCTACCGCGAGCAGCTTCCGCAGTTTCTTGTCTGCCCTGACGATCTCATCGACACTGTCGCCGGTGAGGTCCCACGTATACTCGCCCTTTGCGGTCCTGTGAAGTTTGATCTTCACGGGCTTTTGGGGCTTCACCTGCTGTATCTCGGGCTGCTTCTTCACCTGGAAGTCCGTCTTCTCGGCAGCAATCGCGCTGAAGGAAAGCAACAGCATTACACCAATAACCACGATCCTCATGAAAAAGGTCATATCAGTAACTCCTGTACCTGTTCGTGATGGGGAACCGCCTGTCACGGCCGAAGGCCCGCTGCGTTATCTTGATGCCCGGAGGGGATTGCCTCCTTTTATACTCGCTTCTGTCGATCATCTTGATCACCTTCTCCACACATTCAACTTCGCATTCCAGCGGCAGCATCTCCTCGAAGCTCCTGTCATCCTCGACGTAGGCCCTCAGGATCGGATCGAGGATTCCGTAAGGAGGAAGGGTGTCGGTGTCCCTCTGATCGGCCTTGAGCTCAGCAGAAGGTTCTTTCTCCATGACCCGTTGCGGTATGAGGTCCCTTCCCTCTTGTGCATTTCTCCACCTGCTCAGCTCATAGACCATGGTCTTGGGGACATCCTTAATGACAGCGAATCCCCCCGCCATATCACCGTAAAGGGTCGCGTAGCCGACGCTCATTTCCGACTTGTTCCCCGTCGTCAGAACAAGCCAGTTGAATTTATTTGAGAAGGCCATAAGGATGTTGCCCCGTATCCTTGCCTGGAGATTCTCTTCGGTTGTGTCCTGCCTGAGGCCCTGGAAACTTCCTTCGAGGGTCTTCAGATAGCCGTTATAGATATCGGTGATCGGGATTTCGAAAATCCTTATCCCGAGGTTCTCGGCGAGCCTGAATGCATCTTCTCTGCTCTCCCGAGACGTGAAGGGAGAGGGCATGAAGAGGCCCACGACATTCCCCTTTCCCAACGCATCCACCGCGATTGCTGCGACGACGCTCGAGTCAACGCCGCCGCTTAACCCGATGACGACCGCTTGAAACCTGTTCTTGCTGACATAGTCCGAGGTTCCGAGGACGAGGGCCTTATAGACCTCTTCGATCGGATCCAGGCTTGGTATGGTACTCCTGGTATACGGTGTCCTCTTCTTCAGTTGCTTCTCCCTCGATATGACAACCCTCTCGACCGCCGGTCCTTCGGAACTCACAATCTCATGCCTTCTCCTGGGGTCATGGAGTCTCTGCATGAAGACGGAATCGAGGTCCAGATCGACAACAATGAGGTCTTCCTCAAACTGCTTCCCCCCGCAGACAACTTCGCCGCGTTCATCCAGGACAAGGCTCTGTCCGTCAAAGACCAGTTCGTCCTGTCCGCCAACGGCGTTCAGATAGGCGATGATGACGGAGTTGTCCGAAGCCCTCGTGGAGAGCATCCTTTCTCTGAAGGCTGACTTGCCCATATGGTAGGGCGAGGCATTGATATTGATAATAAACTCGGCCCCCGCAAGTGACTGGGAACGCGCAGGACCTTCAGGATACCAGATGTCCTCGCAGATATTTACGCCGAATCTTACGTCGCCGAGGAGGTATACCGGGAATCTTGCGCCGGCCTGAAAATAGCGGAATTCATCGAAGACCCCATAATTGGGAAGGTAGACCTTGTGATAAATATCGGTGATGGCCCTGTTATGAATGATTGCGGCAGCGTTGTAAATATCGTCCTTTCTGTCTACAAAGCCGATGACCACGGTCGTGTCCCATACTTCTTCCTTGATCTTCTGCAGGGCCTCGAGGTTGTCCTTTATGAACTGCGGTTTGAGCAGGAGGTCTTCCGGAGGATACCCTGTGACAGCGAGTTCGGGGAAGGCAATGATGTCAGGGGAATGCCCACCTGCCGTTCTGATGGCGTCTATGATCTTTTCGGTATTGCCCTCCAAATCCCCGACCGTAGAGTTAATCTGGACGAGGGCAAGTCTCACCGTCTTCATGCATAAATGATATAGAAAGGGACTCGATTTGTAAAGACAATCGCGGAGCATCGTCTGGTCAACGAGGGACAGCGGTGCATCAAGAAGGGCGTGACCATGAGATGCGGTCCTGGGTCCAGGGTGACGGCAATTCCCCCGGCCCAAACCGGTCAATTTATATTATAATGATGGACAAAGAATTTCCCAGGGAGACCTGCCACACCTTTGCGGATGCTTCCAAAACTTTTTAGTGAGTTTAAAGAGGTATAGGTTCTCTTGATCAGCGTAAGTGAGAATGCGGGGTTGAACGAGCAGATTCCCCTGAAGGAGGCATGAGATGTCCGAACTGAAAAAGATGTATAGGACCATTATGGACGACAATTTCCCTGATGAGATGACGATTACCTTTGGGGGACAGACACTGTTTTACCGGAAGAGGGCCTGGAAGATCCCTGACGAAAAGACCGGTGAGCTCGTAGAGAAGGGCCTCCGCTACGGGGAAAATCCTGACCAGCAAGCAGCGCTCTATGAGCTTGTGAACGGCAATCTTGTCCTCGGTGATTGCGCATTCATCGCACCGGGTAACGGCCTCGTAAGCAGCATTACCGAGGCTGATATGCTTCAGGCCGGGAAGCATCCCGGCAAGACAAATCTGACGGACCTCGATAACGCACTGAACATCCTGAAATTCCTTTCCGACAGGCCCGCGGCCGCAATCATGAAGCATAACAACCCGTGCGGAGTCGCCTATGGCAGGACCGTTGCCGAGGCCTATGGCAGGGCCAACATGGCCGACAGGATCGCTGCCTTCGGGGGCTGCCTCGTTGTGAACAGGCCCATCAATAGAGAGACTGCCGAGATGGTGAGGGACAATTACCTCGAGGTTGTCGGCGCCCCTGATTTCGAGGAAAGGACCGTTGAGATCCTGGCAGCGCGGAAAAATCTCAGGATAGTCCGTATCGGGAAGATCAGTGATCTCGAAAGATACCGCTCTCTCCGTTTTGTCGACTTCAAGTCATTGATCGATGGCGGACTCATCGTCCAGCAGTCCTCCGTTAACAGGATAAGGAGCAAGGACGATTTTCTGCCGGCCAAGGCCGTATCAAAGGCAAAGGAATATCAGATCGAACGGCAGCCTTCGGAAAAGGAGTATGACGATATGCTCTTCGGTTGGAATGTGGAGCAGGGAATTACGTCAAATTCCGTGATCTATGTCAAGGACGGTGTTACCGTCGGTATCGGCACCGGCGAACAGGACCGTGTCGGCGTCGCTGAGATAGCGGTCTTTAAGGCATATACCAAGTTTGCTGATGCCCTCTGTTTCAGAAGGCATGGCATTCCCTATAAAACCTTTGAGCTTGAGGCATCTCAGGGCAAACGAGACATTGCAGCACTCCGTGAAATCGACGAAGAGACGAAGAAGAACAAGGGGGGACTCATAGGTTCGACCATGGTTTCCGATGCCTTCTTCCCCTTCAGAGACGGCGTCGATGTGGGGATCAAAGAAGGCATAACCGCTATTGTCCAGCCCGGAGGTTCTGACAGGGATTTCGAGTCTATCGAGGCCTGCAACCAGGCCGACCCGAGGGTCACGATGGTCTTCACAGGCCAGCGGGCCTTCAAACACTGATCCCGGCATTTCATGGTGCTCAAATCCCTAGGGCAGACTGGATCCATGCCTCCATCTCCTGCCTCGGCAGGGCCCCGTGAAGCTCGTTGATCTTCACTCCGTTTTGATAAACTATAAAAACCGGTGTCGATCTGATCTCAAAGCGGTTCGCAAGGAACCCCTCTCTCTCGACGTTGACCAATGCGACCTTCAGGATCCCCGCCTTACGGCCTGCCAGCTCCCGGATAAAGGGCATGATCGCCCTGCATATACTGCACTGCTCCGCCCAGAATTCTAGGAGCACGATCCCGGGCCATCTAAGGACCTCTTCTTCAAAATTTGACGCAGTCACTTCTACAGGCGTCCTCGGGAACTGGAGATAGGCCCTGCATTTGCCGCAACGCGGACGGTCGGCCAATTTATCAGCAGGCAGACGGTTTACCGTATTACACGCCTTGCATCGCAGAAATACCGGTCTTTCCGTCACAGGCAAAATTCCCTTTCATTAATCAGTGGCCACGGAACAGTCTTGATCATCAGTCGCTATCTCCATAAGACCTTTTCAAACAATGAGGACTAATGCTCGGCATTTGCTTTAACAGCAAAGAAGAGATACCCCATCGTAATGGCGAAGCTGATGAGCCACCACAGAGGTACCTTCACCTCAACATAATTGTAAAAGGTATCGAGGATGATCGCCGGCGTCATTGATACCATGGCGAGGCTGATCACGGCAGGATAAGACAGAGGCACCCTCAGATTCTTCGCAAAGACCATTCCCATCACCCCAAAGATAAGGGCCTGGAGGATCCTGAAGAGAAAAGAGAAGAGAAGGGCAAAGGGGTAGAGCACGAAAGCAAAATTCTCGGTAAAGAGATCTACCCAGTCATAGATCTTTGCCTGGTCGATGCGAAGATTATCGATTTCCGAGAGGTCCAGCGTCCTTGTCTCGGCAGGGCCCTTTCTGATGATCAGCTTTGTGGACGTCATGAGCACCATGGCCTCAGAACCGCTCAAAGAAGTGACCTGTCCGGTCGTATCAATGATGATGAGGGGGGCATTGGTTTCAGGGTCCTTTATGACGTATGGCATGGGCTCATCAATGGAGACCTTGCCCTTGGTAATCGCAATGACAGGGACCTGCCGGATGATCCCGGGGGCCTCCCGTTTAAGATAATCTGAGACCTGGGATTGAATCTTAAACATCCCCGGTATTGAACAGACGGCCAGGAGGAGGAAGAGGTAGAGGAAAGAGGTCTTCTTCCAGTTCATCGCCACGTCCTGATAGAGGGACCTTGAATAGAAGGACATAAAGAGCGGATGTATGGTCGTGTATCGCTTCATAGATGCCCCAGTGATTTTACACGATTTGGAATAAATCCTCAAAGTGTCCCGATGAGGTCCGTCTCTCTTCCTGCGAACGATTGGGTTCCCTGATGAGGGAGGTGCGCGACGTTGCCGATATAGGGGTGCCATGCTGGCCAAGTATCCCTATGACTGAACAATGTTCTCGAGCGGCATGATCCATTGATCTCATTCTCCCAGGGCCGATAGGAATGTGCTTTTTCAGCATAGCGAAACTTTAGCACGGAGGGGCTGAACTCGGATATGTCTCTGGATATTTGGACTTCAGGGAATCATAAAAGTATAGCCCCCGCCAACAGAAATATTGAACTCTTCACCAACGGAGACCGGGATTGCGAAGCCTCCAAATCTCAAATCAGGCAGGTCGAAGCTGACGGCAACACCGCCACCTATCTCGATCACGCCTTGCAACGTTACGGCAATAAACGGCCCGCGATAATCCTCCGGAGATGAGGTATACAATCCAAGCGCCAAATTGCCGGATGCTCCGACAGAAGCTCCGAACGACAACCCCACCGAGCCATAACGCCTTACATTGGCGATTTTCTGCAACTCAGCAACAAACCCGAGCGCCCCATTCACACTCTCCACCGCAGCAACATTGCCCCCAAACTCGACGGCGAAAGATCTTATCGACTTGCCGGCCGCGTCGCTCAGCGGCTCACGAAGTTCCGGTGATGCAGCGATTCGTCTCATCGCTTTGACGACCTTTGGGCTCATGCCCCTTTGTGAGGCCTCATGGCGAAGCACGTCGACGTCACTGCCAAGGATCGAGAGAACTTGAGGCCACGCCTTCACCAGCGACTTGATGATGCCTGCATACCCCTGAATCTTTCTCGCTGCCAAGGACTTGAGCGCTATCTCTTGACCTGAACTAATGACACTTTGAATTTCTTGCCCGGCGGCATCGAGCTCCTTTTCAGCATCCTTGACGGCGTAATGGAACACGTCGGACACAAAATGGCCGCCCGATTGCGCAACACCGGAACCGACATGGAGCATGGTTGTGGCAGCACCGGTCACACTCGACGCGACCGTCTTTCCAGCCTTTTTCACAGCATCGCTAACGCTCCTGAACGGATCAAATGCCATAATTCTTCTTTCTCTGAACTGTGCCGCGCCTCAGGACATGCTTTATGAGCCGACTGATGTGGCCGGCAGAAGAATCATTCTTCTGCAAGCCTGCAGTCGTGACATCCGCCGGGATCTGAGACGGCTTGATGGGTAAGATCCCCTGAAACATCTGTTGTCGCATGTGTTGGATCCTCATCCTTTCTCACCCGCGGCCTCCCTGGCCTCGGGAATGATGCCGCCAACGCCGCGCATTCTCCCATAATCATCGGCTCTCAGCGAGCTGATGATCGTTTCGGTATCATCCGGTCCGACGCCAAGCTCACCCAGGACCGACTTCCCGAAGCTCAACGTGCCTTCGGGCGTGAGGGCGACCACCTGCGTCGCTCCCATTTTCCTCAACTCCTCTCGCTGAAACAGATAGGTCACGGCTGTCATGACCTTGACGCTCGGATAGAACTGGCGCAGAGTGCCGGTGATCAGCTTGACCGCGGAATAATCTCTCGTCGTCACGATCACGGCGCGGGCGCGCGCGATCGCCAGGGCATCCATCGTGGCCGGGTCGGTGACATCTCCGTAGTACACCTTGTGCCTCTCTTTCTTTGCCTCGGCGAGACGATCGTGCTTGAGCTCGAAAGCCACATAGGGAATGCTCGCCCGCTCAAGCATCATGCAGATCACCCGGCCGACGTAACTGTACCCGACCACAACGACATGATCGTGCGTCGACTCGCTCGGCGCCTTGAGAGGCTGGCCGGGTTTTGGCTCTGCAGGAAAGCGTTCGGCCAGTTTGTACCCGAGATTAATCAGTACGGGCGACACAACAAACGACAATGAGATCATTATGAGGCCCATCGCATAGACCCGATCTGTCAACAGGCCGCTGCTATGGGCACTCGAAAAAATGATGTAGGCGATCTCGTCAAAAGGCGCCAGCAGGAGGCCGGCCAGAAGGGATGTGCGAAACCCCAGGCGAAAACCCAGGCACAGGACAACGACAATAGCGATCTTTGTCAGGAGAAACATCAGCAGGTAATACAGTAGTGGGCCGCCAAGCGCGACGACTTCCTTGAGATCGATCGACATACCTATGGCCATGAAGAACACTCCGAGCAGCAGTCCTTTTAGCGGCGAGACCGAAGCCTTTATCTGAGGGGCGAACACGGAGGCGGAAAGGATCATCCCCACCATGAAGGCGCCCAACGCGCTCGACAGGCCGACCGTGTCCATGATCCAGGCAGCCGTGAAGACGGCGGCGACGACGGTCCCATTGAACACTTCTATGCCCTGTTTCCGCGCTGCAAAGGCCAGGACCTTCGGCAGAGCGTAACGGGCGAAGAGGTAGACGGCAGTAAGCGCAGCGCATACCTCCAGCGTCTTGAGGGCCGTTGGCGCCAGGCCGCTGGGCAGAGAGCGAGCGGCGAGGAGCGGGATCACCGCCAGCACCGGTATGGTTAAGAAGTCCTGATAAATCTCCACGGCCATGACCGCCCGGCCGACCGGGCTCGCACTTTCGGCATGCTCCTCCAGGCTCGAGACGGCGACGGCGTCCGAGCTCATCGCAAGACCCAGGGCGATAATGAGCGCTGCTTGCCAGTGGATAGGGGCGAGTACAAGCAGCAGCCAGGCGATGGCGGCGGTCGTGAGGAAATACTGCGCCGTGCCCAAACCGAAGAAAAGACGGCGCATTGATGACAGCCGCTTCGGTTGTGTGTCGAGCCCCACGAGGAACAGCAGCAAAATCACACCGATCTCGCCCGCAGTCCGCAGCTCATCGATGTGACCGGTTAAAAGCGGCCTCGGAGAATAGGGACCGAGCGCCATACCGACGACGAGCAGCGCTACGGTGGGGCCCAGGCTCAGTTTCTTCGCTACGCTGCTTGCGACAATGGTCGCTGCGATCATCACCGCAACAGCCAACAGTATTCGGTCGATGTCCATAGCTTCTCGTCCCGGGTTCGTCCCTTTTGCTAAGGTGTCTGCTTCATCCCGATCCGGAGGTTCTTGACAGCGATAAATATCTCTCCCAGAAATGCCAATAGCGCTCCTATGAAAGCCAACATGGCGGCCACAAAGAGAAACGCGACCACGTCGGCGGCGAGATCGATCGAGAGAAATACCCCCGCAAACATGGAAGCGATCACCCAGCATATCAAGAGTCCGCCTACAGTACCCAGAGTGAGTGCATGGTTGACAAATTTGGCACGGCGGGAGAGCACAGATAGTTCCGAACGGATTTCGGCCTCTATATTCTTAGGCACTGATGTGAGACGTTCTTCAAGAATGCGCGCCCGGTCAACGATGCGGTTTAATCGACCGGTAAGGACGGCAAGCACCGTCCCGATTCCCGTAAGCAGGAAGACAGGCGCGACCGAGAGCTGGATTGTTTTGGCGATAAGGCTAAGATGGGGCTCGGGGTTCATGAGGGACACCTCCAATAACCGTTATATTCCATGGAATTTGGTCTCGACGCCTTCACGATGAAGACGTAAGAGTATGAGTTTGTATTCCAACGACTTCCTGAAGAAATTATAACAGAAGGAAAGCGCCGTGACGAGGCCCGTGCGGGGCCAATCCGAGAACAGACCAGCAGGACATTTTCTCCACCCCTGATCGGCTCTTACATTCGATGCGATTGACAATGAGAGGCGTTATGATATAGTGGGTTCAGGAACTCCCATGACAAGTGATCCCCTGACAGTAACATCTCAGATAATCATTCCCTTCGCCGTCATAGTCGGTGGAATCGTCCTCGGCATTGTTCTCGAGATATTGGTAGTAGGGGAGCTCAGAAAAAAAGTCGCAAGAAGTGAAGACAAGGCCAGCAAAGTTGCTCTCATGGCGTTTCGATACATGATGATTCTCTCATGCTCTATTCTCGGTGTTTATGGATCGATACATCTCTTCCCCATGAACGCGACTCTTTTCAATCTTTTGAAAAAAATCCTTCATGTGCTGATGATAGTGACTGGAACCATCATTGCGTCAAGGTCTGCGGCTGCTTTCATCAACATATACATAGAAAAAACAAAGGTAGCTGTTGCCGGATTTACTATTTTTATCAACATCATAAGACTATTGGTTTACCTGATTGGCTTCATGACGATACTCGATTCTATCGGGGTATCTATCGCGCCGATACTCACCGCAATGGGCGTGGGAGGGCTGGCAGTAGCCCTGGGCCTTCAGAGCACGCTTGCCAATCTTTTTTCAGGTCTTCATATTATCGCCTCAGGCAAGCTCAGAGTCGGCGATTATATCAAAGTGAGCACCGGCGAGGAAGGATATGTCAGCGATATGACTTGGAGGGAAACGGAAATCAGAACGTCTTTGGATAATATTATCGTCATCCCGAATTCCAAGCTCGCCTCTGCGAGCGTCACGAACTATACTCTTCCTCACAAAGAAAGTTTTATGATCGTTCAAGTTGGTGTCAGTTATGACAGTGATTTGAAGAAAGTGGAAGCAATAACCGTTGCAGTTGCAAAAGAGGTAATGCGCGAGGTGCCCGGCGGTGTCCCGGAATCTGAACCCTTGATACAGTACAGCAGATTTTCTGACTCACGCATTGAGTTTTCACTGCAGCTGCGCGTCAGAGATTATGACAGTCAGTCCCGCATTCAGCATGAATTGATCATGCGGCTTCACAAAAAGTACGAGCAGGAAGGAATAGTCATTCCGTATCCTATCAGGACAGTGTTCATGAAGGAATTGCAGGCATAGAGGATTTCCTCACTGCAGGAATCTCATCGTATGTTCAGGGCTTCGATCCATGCCTGCCCGACAGTTGTTTGCAACAAACACCACAAGCTATTCCTGGCTCACAAGCTGTCCGCCTTTGTCACTCAGCAGAGGGAGGTTGGGGCGCTTCCGCTGTCAGAGCGTCTGCCTTCACTACCCATCCGCCCCCCATCGCCTTATAGACGTTCACGGATGCCTGGAAAAGGGACCCCTGTGTCTGGGCTTGCGACAGTTCCGAATCGTAAAGTCTGCTTTGAGCATAGAGCACTTCAAGGTAGCTGGCGTATCCATTGTCGTAACGCACTTTGGCAAGGCGCACATAATCGCTAAGGGCCGCAACCTCCTCATCTTGCGACGCTATCTGCTCCCTCGTCCGCTTCTGAGCAACGAGCGCGTCCTCTACCTCTCCGAAGGCCGTCTGGATGGCTTTTTGGTAGCTGATCAGCGCCTGTTGCTGCACTGACTCGGCAGACTTGACCTGGCCGGCAATGGCTCCCGCCGTAAAGATCGGCATGGAGACGGGCACCGCCCAGCTCCAGGTCTTCGCTTTCCCCTTAAAGAGATCGTCGAGATCATTGCTCGCCCATCCGAAGAGACCGGTAAGGGAAATGGTGGGGAAATAAAGCGCCTTTGCAACGCCGATATTGGCATTGGCAGCGATAAGGTCCTGTTCGGCCTGGCGAATGTCGGGACGGTTCACAAGGATGTCCGAGGGCAGACCCGCAGGCACGGCAGGAAGCGCAAGTTCATCGATCGTCTTCCCGCGGGGAATGGGGCCGGGGTTCCGCCCGAGAAGGACATTCAGGGCGTTCTCCTGCTGGGCGATGGCCTTCTCGAAGAACGGAATATTCGAGAGGGCCTGTTCATACTGGGATTTCGACTGGCTTACCTCTATCTCCGAGACAGTCCCGTACCGAAACCGCAGCGTGAAGAGATCGAAAGACTCCTTGAAATTCTGTGAAGTCCGTTTCGTCAATTCAAGCTGTTTGTCAAGGTCACGCAAATTGATATAGGAATTCGCGACGGACGTGACAAGGGTGAGGATGACCGTTCTGCGCGCCTCTTCGGTGCTCAAAAGTTGAGCCCGTGCCGCCTCTGTTGCACGCCGCAGCTTCCCCCACAGATCGATCTCCCAGCTCGCATTGAGAAATAACTCGGAACTATTGAACGTCGGAGTGGTCCCGGGGGTGTTTTCGATGGGACTCGGCCCTGCCAGCTCGCTCACTCGCTGTCTTCCGTAGCTTGCGCCTGCGCCCACCTGGGGGAAGAGCGCGGCACGTGTTGTGCCGTATTGTCCGGCGAACTGCTCCACTCTCGCGGCAGCGATTTTCACATCCTTGTTCTCCTGAAGGGCGATCTGGATGAGTTCGTTGAGGACGGAGTCGTTGAACTGCTCCCACCAGGCGGTGTTGGCAACGTCCTTTGCCTCTTTTTCTTCGAAACGCCATGTCTGAGGAGTGTCGATCTCAGGGCGCTGATAGTTCGGTCCCATCATGCAACCGAAAAAGCTGAGCAAGAAGAATGCTGACAGAATTAGCTTACGCATGGCCTTCTCCCTCCTTCTTCGGACCTTCGCTTTTTACCGGTTCATGTTTTCCCCCGCGGTGCGAAAGTTTTTCGACCACATAGAAGGTGACCGGTATGATGAATATAGCGATAGCCGTCGCCGCGCCCATGCCGCCGATGACCGCAGTACCCATGACCTGACGAGAGATTGCACCCGCCCCCTTGGCGATAGCCAGAGGCACGCAGCCCAAAAGGAAGGCAAAGGATGTCATGAGGATCGGCCTCAGCCTGAGTTTGGCGCCGTTAAGGGTCGCATCCATAAGCGACTCACCCTTTTCGTACTCCATCTTCGCGAACTCAACAATGAGAATGGCATTCTTGGCAGCCAATCCGATCAGCATGACCAGGCCTATCTGGGCATAAACGTTATTTTCGAAAGACCGCCACATCAAGCCGGCGAAAGCCCCGGCAACGGCGATGGGGGTGCCGAGGAGGACCGAAAAGGGAAGGGACCAGCTTTCGTACTGTGCCGCAAGAATCAGGAAGACGCAGAGGAAGGAGAATCCGAAGATCGCTGCAGGTGACACCCCTTGCTGGGCCTTCTTCTCCTGGAATGACATACCGCTGTAGTCGTAACCCATCTCCCGCGGCATGGTCTGGCTGAAGACTTCCTCGAGGGCCTTCATGGCCTGTGTAGAGCTGTACCCGGGAGCGGCACTGGCGTTGATCTGCGCGGACCGGTAGAGGTTATAGCGCATGGTGAATTCAGGGCCGGAAATATTTCGCACCGAGGTGAGCGTCGAGAGCGGGACAGTTTCTCCCACACTATTGCGCACGTAGAATTGGCCGATGTTGCTGATGTTGGTCCGGTAGTCGCCCTCAGCCTGGAGGAACACCTGCCACTGGCGGCCGAAGCGGTTGAAGTAGTTGATGAAGCCGCTCCCCATGAAGCATTGAAGGACTTTATACACGTCCGATATATTGACCCCCTGCTTGAGGACCTTGTCACGGTCCACGTCCACGAAAAGCTGCGGCACCGTGGGGCGGAATGTTGAGCTGACAGATGCGAGTTCGGGGCGCTTTCTCGCGGCTTCCATAAACTTTTGAGTATTGGCCGCGAGAAACTCGATGTCCTTGCCGGCCCGGTCCTCGAGGATGAAGGTGACTCCGCCCGAGGTGCCTACTCCCATAATGGCAGGGGGCGGGAAGGCAAAGCCGATGGCCCCCGGGATGCCGGCCATCTTCTTCGAGATCGAGGCCTTGATCGCCTCGTACTTCTCTTCAGGCTTCTTCCGCTTGGACCACTCCTCCAGGGAGATGAAGAAGAAGGCGCTGTAGGTATTCTGGACCTGACTCAGCATGCTGTAGCCGATGATCGAGGAACAGTACTTGACGCCCGGCGTCTTCGTGATGATCTCCTCGGCCTGCCTGGCCACTTCGCTCGTCCTCTGCAGAGAAGAGGCGTCTGGAAGCTGGATGCCGGCGAAGATGAACCCCTGGTCCTCGTCGGGGAGGAAGCTGGAGGGAAGCGTCTTGCCGAGGAAGCCGGCTGCTACCGCGACCCCTGCAAGGAAGATGAGACTGATCATACTCTTTCGAATAGCTGCGCCGCAAAGCCCGACATAGCCGTCGGTAGCCCGACCAAAGACCCGGTTGAACCAGTCAAAGAACTTCTGGAGCGGACCTCTCCCCTTCTTCTTGGGCTTCAGCAGGAGCGCACAGAGGGCCGGGGATAGTGAGAGGGCGTTGAAGGCCGAGATGATGACCGATACGGCAATGGTCACCGCGAACTGCTGATAGAGCTGGCCGGTAATCCCGGGGATGAAGGCTGTCGGTATAAAGACCGCCGCCAGGATGATGGCAATGGCGATGACCGGGCCCGAGACCTCCTCCATCGCCTTGAGTGCAGCATCCTTGGGTGACAGTCCTTTCTCGATATGGTGCTCAACAGCCTCGACCACCACGATGGCGTCGTCCACCACGAGGCCGATGGCCAGGACGAGTCCGAAGAGGGAGAGGGTGTTGATCGAGAAGCCCAGCATGGGAAAGAGGGCGAAGGTCCCCACGAGAGAAACCGGCACTGCCAAAAGTGGAATCAGGGTGGCCCGCCAACCCTGGAGGAAGATAAAGACCACGAGAACAACAAGGAAGAGGGCCTCGAAGAAGGTCTGCTTGATCTCCTGCATCCCTTCGGTAACCGCCAGGGTGGTGTCCAGCGCCACGACATACTCCAGATCCGGCGGGAACCTCTTCTTCACCTCCTCCATCAGCCTCTTGGCGCCGTTGGCTGCGTCAAGGGCATTGGACCCCGGCATCTGGTAGAGGGCGATGAGGGCGCAGGGCTTTCCATTCAGACGCCCCTCCAGGTTATAGGTCTGGGCGCCCAGTTCGACGCGGGCCACATCCCTGACCCTTACAAAGGAGCCGTCCGGGTTGGCGCGGAGCACGATATCACCGAACTGCGCCTCGGTCTGGAGCCGTCCCTGAGACCGGACGGATAAGGTGAACTCCTGCCCCTTCGGTACAGGCTGTGAGCCGACCTGGCCCGAGGGGTTCACGGTATTCTGGGCCTTGACGGCGTTCATGATCTCCGGGATAGTGATGTTGAGCTTGGCGAGCTGATCAGGATTCACCCAGAGCCGCATGGCGTATTGCCCGGCGCCGAAGATCGTGACGCTGGCGATCCCCGGTATCCGTGTCATCTGGTCGTTGATGTTGATGTAGGAATAGTTGGCGAGAAAGATATTGTCATACGTGCCGTTCGGGGAGTAAAGGGCGAACATGATGAGGGGGGACGAGGTGGATTTCTGCACCGTTATCCCGTAATTAATGACATCCGTCGGGAGCTGTGACTGCGCCTGGTTCGTCCGCATCTGGGAGAGGATCTGGTCGGTGTTGACGTTAGTCTTCAAATCGAAGTAGTTATAGAGGGTCATGAGCCCATTGTTGGTGTTGATGGAGTACATATAGTCCAGGTAGTCGACACCGGACATCTGCTGCTCAATGGGAGTTGCCACCGACTGCTCAACAGTGAGGGCATCGGCTCCGGTGTAAGTCGCGTTTACCTGGATCGCCGGAGGGACGATATTGGGGAACTGGGCGATGGGAAGCCTTGCAGCGGCGACGAGGCCGCCGATGACCATGAGAATTGAGATGACCATGGCGACTATGGGTCTGTTGATAAAGAATTTCGACATGGCCGATTACCTCTTTTCAGCGGGAGCAGAGGCAGGTTTTGCCTCTGTCTTGCCGGACCCCTCTGGAGAACCAGCCGGTTTCCCGGGCTCATAAGGCTTCGGTGCGACCACCTGTCCCTCTTTCACCTTCTGGACACCTTCGATAACCACCTTCTCTCCGGGCTTCAGCCCCTGAGTAATGATGTAATCAGAGCCAACCTGTTCGGCCACCGTCACCGGTTTGATTGTGGCTTTATTGTCCTGCCCAACGACCGCAACGAGGTTTCTCCCCTGCATTTCAGCCACTGCCCGCTGAGGTACGAGCAGGGCGCCGATCCTTTCATCCACCACCGCACGGACCTTGCCAAACTGCCCCGGCCTGAGAAGGTTGCCCGGATTGGGGAAGAGGATGCCAACCTTTATGGTCCCTGTCCTGACATCGACCTGGCGGTCTGCAAAGGCAAACTCGCCTTTGTGCGGATAGACTGCTCCGTTGGCAAGGATCAGCTCAATCGGCCCGCGCTGTTGGTTCTTCTTTCTCGCTTCAGCAAGACGCAGGTACTCCTGCTCGCTGATCTGAATATAGACTTTTATGGGGTCCACGGTCGAAACCGTGGTCAACTCCTCCATCGCACCCGGACCCACGAGATTGCCGATCTGTGCCTTGGCAATGCCTGCGATGCCGTCAACGAGGGAGGTGACCTTTGTGAAGCCGAGCTCCAACTGCGCCTTGTCGACGCTCGCCTGTGCGCCAAGGACCGCCGCGTGCGATTCCTGCTCGAAACCGGTGGCGTCGTCAAGGTCCTTCTGGCTCACCGCATTTTGCTCAGCAAGGGGTTTTATGCGCTTCAGATTTGCCTTGGCAGTGTCCCACCGCGCCTGCTGTGCCCCGAGTGCTCCCTTAGCCTGTTCAAGGGCCGCCTCAAAGGTCCGTGGGTCGATCTCGAAGAGGACCTGTCCTTTCTTTACGATATCGCCCTCCTTGTAATTCTGCTTGATGAGATAACCCTGGACCTGTGCCCGGATGGTTGCATTGATAAACCCGTCGGTAGTGCCGACCCATTCAGCAGAGATAGGGACATCTTTCTGAACGACATTCGCCACTTCAACAACCGGAGGAGGAGGCGCTACCTTCTCTTCCTTCTTGCAGTCGCTGAGGAGCACTGCTGAGCACAAGACCACGGCCGTCGAAAAAGACGCAAACGATGAGACCCTCGCAGATACCTTTGCCCAATCGAGTTTCATGAGAGAAAGCCTCCTTATTTCAGATCGTTCTTCAGGACCAAGCATTTTCCATCCCTCTCTATCGTTGTCAAACTGCGCGCCCTTTTGGTAAGAGCAGGCAGACCGACTCAGCGCGATTTTTCCATCAGGCTCCCCGCGCCCTACTCTTCAACTCTTATCTCCTCTCTCACGGCAGTTCTTGCCTTTTCTATGGTCTCGACGCCGGTGGCGTTCAGTATCGAATAGAACTTGATCTCGGGCGGGGCGGATGCCATTTCAACAACAAGGAGTATCTTCTGGTACTCACTCGATCGGAGATGACTCGCAAGGTCTTTTTCATCGTTCCAAATTTCTTCGATCATAACATCATTCTCCGAATCCACGTCCCGGTAAACATTGCAGCTGAGACATCCCGAATCAAACCTGACACGCTGAACAACGGAACCGAGAATTTCAAGCGCTTCATCGAGCTTCTTGAACGGGATCGTCATCCTCGCCATCGCATAGATCAATGTCTCGCTCCTTCCCCCTGTGGCTTCCTTATCGTGTAACGGCTTCTCTGAACATCCTGTTCGAACAGATGAACCGCTTGATCGCTCATCATGCAGTGATCCCCTCTTCCAGAAGCAATTCGCCTGCCGTCGCCAAGACGTGGTAAGTTTGTTGAACTAACTCAGCTTTATAGAAGGGTTTTCATGCAAAGGCTAACGGCAGAAGGAATCCGACAGGGATTCACCGTTGCCGATATTTCGGTAAAGCTGCCGATATTTCGGCAAAACGTCCCCTACTGCCTGGTATATCGTCTTCCCGTTGCGTCTATGCAAATTTGTGAGCCATCCTCAGAGATATAGCAGCCCGTACAGTTTCCTTTGCAGTCATCGTAGACCGTGTTGCACGTGCCTGCCGCAACGGAACCGGTAAAGACTTCCACATCGCCCACCTGGTGGTTGTCGTCAGGGTCACCGACATAACAAGATACCGATATACTCTCTTCACCCTGAGCAGAAACGGGATACCCCGACAGGAGGCACAGGAAAACGGCCCCAAAGATGAGGACCTTCTCTCTCATCCCTTCTTCCTCATTTCATCGTCACGCTGAACAACAGCCTTCATCTCCTCCGCGATATTCCGACTCAGGCTCTCGAGGGCCTTGCTCATAGCATCAATGAGGTCATCATAACTGCTGCCGCTCACCTGTTCGCTGATGCCGAATTCTCTGTGGAATAACAACCCTCTGTCCTTTCCGAAAATCCCGCTGAGCGCCCGCAAGGTCACTGAGCCCCCCGGAGTTCCCTCGAAACGGATTATCTGCACTTCGATCCTGTATGAACTTGGCACCTTACTCTCAAGGAGCGGTGACCAGCGCATAACGGAAAAACGGTCCCCCGGGAGTTGCGATGAGATGCCATCCACAAGGGCCAGAATGATATCGTTCTCGAGCGAACCCGCCCACCGGTCGAATTCGGAGAGTTTAAGCTCGTTCTGTCCTGAACGGGTTACGATCTGGGGGCGGTCCAGATAGTCTGGTATGCGAATAGGACCTACGGCAACGATCACATTGCCCTGGCTTGGGCTATCCTGCTTCGCCACAGTCTGAGGGTTTACCGGATTCAACTGATAAAACCTCGACGGCGGTGAACTTGCACATCCGGTCAGGACGATCAGGAAGGCCCCGAGGATAGATGATGAAAGCCGGCAAGAGAGCATTGTTCTCATTTCATTCTCCTTTAGAAGGATTTTTCCCTTTTATGAAGGCTTCAGGATGGCGGTCGATGTAGTCCGTCAGAGAACGGAGGGAGCGGGAAAGGGCGGTCATCTGTTCGGCAGACCTGTTGATCTCATAACCGAGATTTGCATTCTGTGCAGTGATCTCCTTCACCCCACGGACTGCCTGCTGCGTCTCTTCCAGCGCGAGTCTGGCCGCCTTCAGGGTGTCCTTTATGCTGGATGCGATCTCTCCCGGAACCCCCTCTTTGAAGGCAAGGGTCTTTTCTGCCTGGGCAAAGGTGCCCCGGGCAGCATCAGACGTGCTCGTTAAGCTCGCAGTGAGGGGACCTATCTGGGTGTCAATATTCTTCACGAGCTTATCGACGCTCTTGAGCGTCTGGTTCAAAGACTCAAGACTTCCATGGAGTTCAGGGGAACGGACTATCTCGTTTATCCCAGCAAGCGTCCTGTTGAGGTTCTCCGTTATCTCCTTCAACGGCAGATTTTGGATCGTCTTCTGCAATTCCTCCATTTGCGTAGGGATTGTCGGGATCTCGTGATATTTCTTATCGAGGCCGACCAGTCTGATCGGCTTTTCAGGATAGAAATCGACGCCTATCATGAGCAGCCCGGTCACGAAGCTCTGCAGTTCGAGCCTCGCCTTCAGACCCTTGTCCAGGAGGGCCCGGTAATACTGATAGGGTTTCGTCTTTTTCTGTTCGCTAATTCCTGAGAATTTTTCAGGATCGATTTCGACGTAGACAGGGGTCACGACGGACAGGGTCTGGGGATCGAAACGGAGAGCGATATCGGTAACTTCGCCTATCTTTACTCCACGGAAGGTCACCGGAGCGCCCACCTGAAGCCCTTTCACCGATGCATCGAAGAACATAACATACTGCATCGTTTTGCGCAGGAATTTCCCGGAACCGAAGATGAGGACACCGGCGACAACCAGGGCTATGGCGCCCACAACAAAGGCCCCGATGAGAGTCTTGTTCGTTTTCTTGCTCATATCATTTCTCCTTGAACGTGTTGCCCTTTGTCACTTCACCGCTGCTTCAGCCTCTCCCCTTGCGAGAAAATTTCTCACCCGCATGTCCGGCGAATGGTCGCGCAGCCACTTCGGGTCCCCTGTCGCTATCATCGTCTTTGTAACGGGGTCAAGGAAGACCGAGTTGTTGCCGATGGCAAAGATGCTTGCCAGCTCATGGGTCACAACAACGACCGTTGATCCGAGACTCTCCCGTAGTTCGAGGATCAGGTCGTCGAGGAGCTTTGCGCTGAGCGGGTCGAGTCCGGCCGACGGCTCATCGAAGAACAGGATGTCCGGGTCCAGCGCCATGGCCCTCGCAAGCGCGGCCCGCTTTTTCATGCCGCCGCTGATCTCGGAGGGGTAGAAGTCCTCAAAACCTGAAAGGCCGACAAGGGAAAGCTTGAGCGAGACGAGTTCCTTTATCGGGTCTTTGCTCAAGTCCGTATACTCCTCAAGGGGAAGTGCAACATTTTCTGCAAGGGTCAGAGAGCTCCAGAGCGCGCCGCTCTGGTAGAGTATCCCGAAGCGCTTCATGATGCGCTCCTGCTCCTCGCTCTCGGCGTCCCAGAAACTCACGCCGTCATAGAACACCTTTCCTTTTGCGGGCCTTACGAGCCCAACCATATTCCGAAGGAGGGTGGACTTGCCGCAGCCGCTCCCACCCATGATGATGAAGATATCCCCTTTATTGATCGTAAAGTTCAGGTCGTGCTGGATGACGAAATCTCCGTAGGCCATCGTCATTTCCTCTACCACAATCTTTGCCTCTCCCTTTTCCATCATCTCTTCCCCTATATCCCGATAACATTACAGACAACGGTGATGATCGCCGTTGCAACGATGATGCTCACGATCGATGTGACGACCGCCGATGTCGTTGCGTCTCCAACGGCAGAAGCGCTTCGACCGCACTGTATTCCCCTAAGACATCCCGACAACGCAACAATGACGCCGAAGACAGCTCCATGAAACAGCCCGATCCAGAGATCATTCAACCTCACCGATGCCTTGGTCTGGTTGAAATACTCCATCACCCCGAGGTCGAGCATACCGACGCCAACAAGAAATCCCCCTAAAATGCCCATAAGGTCGGCGTAAAGGCAGAGGAGCGGCATCATGAAAACGAGGGCCAGCATGCGCGGCAACACAAGAAACTCCATCGCAGAAAATCCCATGGTCTGCAATGCGTCGATCTCCTCATTCACCTGCATCGTTCCCAGCTGGGCAGCAAAGGCTGCGCCCGTCCTGCCCGACATGATGATCCCGGTCATGACGGCGCCCATCACGCGGACCATGGCGATACCGACGAGACTGGCGACATAAATCTGGGCGCCGAATATCTTGAGCTGTATCGCGCCCACAAAAGCAAGAATGAGGCCGACGAGAAGACTGATCAACGATACAATGGGGAGTGCCTGAGCGCCGCATTCCTGCATGGTAAGAAAGAGGTCCGACCGCTTAAACCTCGCCTTGCCTGCAAAGAAACGCAGGACGGCAATAAGCGCTTCTCCGATAAAGGCGAGCATTTCTTTGGTCGCTTTCCAGAAAGCGACTGCCGACCCGCCGACTCCCTCCAGAAAAGAGATCTTGGCTGCCTCCCTCCTTGCCCCTTTCCTTTCAGGCACCGCAGAGGCGAGGTCGAGCAGTCTTCGCACTCCCTGTGGGAGTCCTTCTTTTTCAACAGGGATATTGCTCCCTGAACAGAGACCTATGATATGAGTGAGGAAGGTCAACAGACCGCTGTCCCAGCCTCCGAGCCCCTCCGTGGCAAAAAGAAGGCGCTCCACAGGGGTCCCGGAGCCGATCTGTTTCTGGACCTCATCAACGGAGGGAAGCTTATTTTCGATCTTCCAGTCTCCCGAAAGAGCGACGACAAGGCTCTTTCCGTCGGGCCTTTGAAACCTCAGTTCAGGCACCGCTCTTTTCTCCACATCGTGCTGCACTGCTGACATGGTTAATTCTCTCAGTGCTCTCCTTGCTCGTCGAGAACTCACTTCTGCTCAATCGTGCACTGCACCTTGAGCCGCTCGCAGAGACGATTCATAATGCGCTGTCCCAGTTCCTGTTCCTGCTCTTTCTTCTTTTCCTTTTCCTCTTCCGTTTTGATGGAGGTGATGACCGTCACCTTGCTGTTGTAGGTTCCCGATTCCTCAGCCTTTAATGAGGCTGTCTGCACACCATCCGTCACTTCGAGATAGCGTTTATCTTCTTCCTTCTTAAGTATCTGCACATTCTTTTCCTCTGCCATTTCCACCGCCATGTTGAAGACCTTTTCCGGCGGCGCGGGCATCTCAGCCGTCAGCTTGGACTGGTTTGCCTCTCTGACCTTCATTACAATAATGGGGACAGCGGCGATACAGGACAGCATCGAGAGCGCGGTTACGAGGATGACCGCCAAAGACAGTCTTTTCTTCAATTCACGTTTTCTCATTGAGAAATCCTCCTTTTCTGTTTTGACTGCACCCAGTCATTCATTTCGGGCATCAAATGCCACCGTGCGATCACCGTTCATATCTTCTTCATGACTCCTCCTTAATCTTTCTTGCACACTTTATTAAAGCCTATCACAGAATTTTGACAAGTCAATCAGAAAATCACCTGGAGCCTCAGGCCGGGGACGACTGCCGTATCTATGTCCTCCCTGACAACCGTCGGCACCGGTCTTCCAAGGATGTCCCCTGTTCTGAGCTTGATGACCTCTTTCTGGCTAGGCCTTATTACCTGTATGTCGGGGCTCAGCTTCATCCACGGCGTTATGGCGAAACTGTAGTATGCCTCAAAACCCTGCTCATCCCTCAGAAACTCTCTGGTCTCACGGGGACCGGTGAAGTTCGGATTCTTGACATCCATATAGTAGTATCCAAGTCCGAATTCATCAAGGGGCCGGCGGGGAATTACGCCCTTTCCACCCAAGCCTATGCTGAAGAAATAGTGAACGGGGTTCGGATTACCGTCCGAAGCCCCAAAGCGGCCGAACATGCCGATTCCCTGACCCGAACCTTTTCTCGGCTCATACACGTACTGGTCGAAGTTATAGAAGAACGACCAGGAGTTGTCCTTTTCCTGAATGCTGCGATTCTCTACAAACAAGCGCAGGCTCTGACTAATAGAGGTGTAGTTCTTGGTCGAATAGGTTGCAGTGACTGATTGGTGCCCCGTCATCCCGAAGAAGTCAGTCCTCAACCGCCCTGACGCTGCATAAGTGGTGTTGCCCTTGAAGAGGTCATTGAAGCCGTCGGAGTTTGCCCTCCCGTCACTGCTCATAGCCATCACCGTTATGAGGGCAGCATTGGGGTCGCTGGTTGGGAGTACTATGAGGCCCGCACCGAGTGTGGAATACGGTACGGTCACGAGTGCTACCGGGTTTATGTTGAATGCAAGGTTGAAGAACTGGGTGTCCCCTTTGCCGTGGGCAAACTCGTTTGCATCTCCTGAGGTGGTGTCCATTTTCCCCGTTGTCACTCCGACATAATGCGAAAAGAACTGGGTGAAGGTCACATTGGGAATATTGAACTGATCGCTGTTGGGCATCGGATATATCTGATTGCTGTTGACAGCCATGAGCGAACCGGTCTTGGCGTTGATGGAATTGCCGAAAGTGCCCTCCGCCTCCACCGTCAAGAACCCTCCCGGCCACAACCCCATTTTCTGCGTATCCAGGTTGAGCGTGAGATTCCCCCGGCCTCCGTACTCCCATCCTATGCTCTTCCCCCCGCTGACGTTGCCCTGACCGATCTGGGTGAGATTCAGATCGAGGGTCACGCCCTTCTTGGCCAGATCATTACGGGCCCCGCCCCAATCGCCGGTCAGGGTCGATCTCGACCACAGGTCACCGGAGTAAGTCTGGACCCCTTCCTGTGCAAATGCCTGAGTGCAGAAAAAGATCCCCAACGATTGGAATACGATTGTCACAATAAATGCTTTCTGCCGTCTCTTCATGTTCTAGTCTCCTCTTGAGATGTGGATGTACGCCCCAGGGGCGCACTATTTTCCAAGACTGCACGAAAATTATCCCTACAGTCGCAAAACCATTATGTTAGGTAAGGCAGGAGTGGTGAGAAGCCTTGTATTGCGATACCTTTGATGGTTACCGACTGCCGCCGGTTGCTCAATACAAGAGTCACTTTCGGTGAAGACCTCTGAGTGCCGCACCGCCGGAAGCCCATCGCATGTGCAGGGCTTCGATCCATGCCTGCCTGACAGTTCTTTGCAATACTACGGTTATCCCTAGCGACGACCACGACCGCCTCCGCCAAAACTTCTTCCGCCTCCGTCGCCCCAGCCTCCGCTGGACCGCTGAAATTGCTGGAATCGCTCGCTCGACTGCGCACCCCTCTGTCGGTTCTGCGCCTCTTGTTGCAGTCGCTCCATCTGCTGACTGCCTTCAGAACGCTCGGAGGACGAAGGGTGTTGCTGCGCAGAGGTTCCCTGAGTAGAGGTCGGTTTCTGCTGCGTCGTGCTTGTCGGGGTAGCTGGTTTCTGCACGCTGCTCCAGCTTCCGTTGTCATATTTTTCCCATCCGGAACCTGTATTCTTATAAACGTTGCCGTCATGGCCGGCATACATGTCGCCGCTCGCGGTCTTGCCCGCGGCGGTTGTTCCGTATGCAGTAGATGCGCCCGCTGCTTTCCCTCCTGAGGATGTCTGCACTGATCCGGTCGTCCCTTGAGCAGTGGTGTAGTGCTGCGTGTATGCCGTCTGGCCTCCCTTAGACACTACGGAGCTGCCCCACTGGGCATAGGCATTGGAGCCCTGCTTCGTAGCGCCATAGGTGCCGGTGTACGGGTTATACGCCTGCCCGACAGCAGCGCTGCCATAGGCGGTCGAAGCAGAGGCGGTGCGTGCGTACGTCCCTGTATACGGGTTGTACGATGCCGTTCTCGTAGCCGACCCATACGGGCCGTATGCCGTCTGAGAGACACCATAGGCGCCTGTCGCCGAATTGTAGTAAGACCCCGCGCCATAGGTGTACGGGGTCGGGTAGTACGCGGGATACCCATAGACAGGATAAGCGCCGACGTAAGGAGGATAGTAGTACCCCGTCCCTCCGGCGATAATGGCTCCCGTCGCTACCCCCATCACAAAGGCACCCGTGTATCCGGCGGTATAGCTGGCCTGCACGCTGCCATCTGTGGTAGTGACCTGCGTAACATAGGTTACGTTGTAAACCGGCGAACTGGGGGGAATGGTGTATATCACCTGAGGAACGGATTGGGCAGTCTGCCAGGGACCCTGGGGAGTCGTCGATACAAACCAGATGCCCTGAAGGCAAAGGTAGTAGAGGTCGCCCACCTGGATCACCTTTTGTGACGTGTTCGTGGCGTAATAGAGCGACGTCCCTTCGATGGGAACAAACTGAGGAGTCCCGTCATAGGTCACTTTGGCATTTGCCGCCGCAGCCGCAGGGTCCACGGTCACCGTCGTAGGGATCTGGGCCATCAGCACCGCGTCTTTTGCCTCCTCGGTCCCGGGGACTGATGCCAGCACCTGCGCGGCAGGACTGTTCGGCGGAATTTGGGCAAAGTCCACCGGAAGATTCGGCGTAGCAAAGGTCCACGGGCCGTCGAGGCTGTCGGCGCTGAACCAGCGGCCTGCGGTGAGATAGTAATATCTGTTCGCCGAGGTGTAAAGAAAGAGATAGCTCATGGTGTTCGTGGCATACTGGAGCAGGGTCCCCGGGATTTGGGCATAGGCAGGTTTCCCATTAAAGAGAATGATATCCGCAGGGCTGGTGCTGTAGTATACCGCCGGCACTACAGAATCGGATTTTGGAGGGGGCGGCGGGACAAATGCCTTCAGGGCGTTCCACTGTTCCTCTTTCACCACCCTCTTCATGTCTTTCGGCAATTTCTTCGCCCCCGCCCACGGCCCCTCAAGTGTCGGCGATGCAAGCCACTGCTCGCCCGCAAACAGATAGAACATGGAGTTCGTCGGGTCGAAAAACAGCGGCCAGCGTGTGTTGACGACATATTCGAGAGAAGTATTCCGGATTGCTCCGCGGACCGGCTGGCCGTCCACATCCAGGAGGATCGCCGGTTTATAGCTGACGAAGATTACCGGTGGATCATTTCTCAGTCGCATACCGGGCACGGATTCCTTTTTGGGAACGCACGCCACGAGCCGCTGAAGGGAAATGGAGACGGTCTGCGGCAGGAAAGTCCTTGCCAGTTCATTCATCCGTGCGGTGGTTTCGGCGTCCAGAGAGGGAAAGTGGAGCTGCACGATCTTTATGTTTGTGAGCAGCACCATCTTGTTGACGGTGTCGACTTCTGTGTGGGCTGTCATCACCCCCACGCCGACAACCTGCTTCCCGCCTTGAGGAGTGAGCGTGAAGGCCTGTCGCCAATCGAGCTCCGTGAAGTTCTTCCAGTCATCAACCTGCGGCTGGTACAGGATAAGCGTGTTTCCGTTTTCGATGCGTTGGCGGGGCCACCCCGGGTCCTGGGCAAAACTCGTTACCGCTGCAAACAGAATCAGTACCAAACAAGTGATTATGCATTCAATTGTTCTCATGTTCTCCCAATCTCCTTAGTTTGGTGGATCAAAACATTTCACTCCTCCTATTTCGGAAAAAGGAGCTGCACCTGAAAACTCAGGGAATGCTGGTACAACGTTTTTTCTTCTCATCTACGTCCTCCTCTCCTGTCGGAAACCCTCGCCAGGCTCGTCGCAAAAAATAAGAGTTGCTTCACCGTCTCCACTGACTAAAATTTCTGTGTGTCGTCAATGATCGAATGTACTCTATTCTTCTTTTATCATGAATCATGGGGCTAGTCAATTAAGATATTTGGTATTGCAGTTATCTTATGTCCTCTGCGGATAAGACATGAAACTGAGATGTCGGTTCTTCTCTCTCACGTTAGGTAGTTTGGAATAACAGGGCCCTCCTAATAATCGAAACCGACTCACGTGGGCAACGATTTCTAAATGACATTGCATGTGATATCATGTAGGGTATAATAGTAGTAATCATCAAAACTGGAGGCTGAAAATGAGCCCGATTGCAATCTTTTTGATCGCTCTTGCAAGCGTCTTCGGTAGCGCGCTTCTCGGCATGATCCTTCGCGCCTATCTGCCCGAACATCATCTGACCGCTGATTCGAGGGATGTCATGAAGATGGGGACCGGCATGATCGCGACGATGGCCGCTCTTGTCCTCGGCCTGCTCATCTCCTCGGCAAAGGGTACGTTTGACACGATGAACAACGGGCTCAGGCAGACCGCATCGAAGGTCATCCTGCTTGACCGCACCATGGCCCGTTACGGACCGGAGGCGAGGGAATCCCGCGCTGTTCTGCGTCGTACAGTCACAAACGCGATCAAGCGGATCTGGCCTGAAGAGAAGAACGAGATAGCATTTGAAAAGGCCGGCCATGTAGAGGGCGACGTAGAAAGTCTCGATGATAAGCTCCGACAACTATCCCCACGGAACGACGACCAGCGCCGACTTCTGGCGCAGGCCTTGCAGATCAGCGGTGACATCCAAGAAGGGCGTTGGCTCCTTATCGCCCAGGCAGGGCAGAGCTCAATCCCCATGCCGTTCCTCGTGCTGTTGATTTGCTGGCTCACCATCATCTTCTTTAACTTTGGGCTCTTCACTTCTCGCAATACATCGGTGATTATTGTTCTGTTTGTCTGCGCGGTGTCGGCCGCGAGTTCGCTCTTTCTGATTCTGGAGTTGGACCAGCCTTACGCAGGGTTGATCAAGATCTCCAGTGCTCCGCTGCTCAACGCCCTCGCACTTCTCGGCCAATAGACCCGGAGACATGGTGGTTCTTTTTTGCCTGCTTCATTTCTCCTATTGCTTTATGTAATTCAAGGTATTGATAGTAATCTGAAGCCCCTTTGACGGGACATTGATCGTCGTCTGCGCAAGGTAGTCCAGGCCTGTCGGCAGCGTCTGAAACACGGCGTTGATCGTCAATGGTGTCCCGTTTGAAACAGCCTGTACCTGGGCCTGCATCCGGTTCTTCGTCATCCCGTCACAGTTCATGGTCATGTGATCGCCCGGCTGCAAGAAATTTGAAACGTCAACGCGAACGCTACCGGAGCCCGGATTCACCCACACCTGTCCCTGCTGGATGAGCTGCTGGATCTGCGCTCCTTTTAACATAAGATAGCCGTTGGCTAATTGGGCCAGCTGCTGGACCTCTTCCTTCATCTCCTCCGCCTTCTCTCTCTTGATCCGGCCTCGCAGACCTCGTCCGGTGTCCTCTGACGGCTGTGAGCTGATCGGCGTGATCAGCGGCTGCTTATCAGGTCCAAAGGCGACCTGCGCGAGCTGTACGCTCTTGGTCTCCCCATTCACCTGCACCTCGGTCCGCTGCTGATAGGAATAACCGGTAAGGGCCTGCATGCTCTGACCTATCTGCTGACCGACGGCCGCGAGGATCTGCTGGTTCGCCCCGGGCTCCTGCGCAGAGGCCAAAGGACCGCTCAGGAGAAGAATTCCCAGCAGACAAAGAATACCACGAACCAGATGCTCCATTTTTCTCGCTTGCTGAACTTCACCGTTTTTCGCTCTCATTGTGTCCTCCTTATGGTGTTATTCATGATGCTGCGTGCCTTGCCCCTTGAAGCGTCTCTTACTTTTCATCAAGTTTTATCACCAGCGGCCCCTTTGCCGCGTCCATGATATACGATACGGGAAGCCCGTTTCCTAACAACTGCGTCATCGCATGCAAATACTTCCGGATGTGGAGAAAGAACTTCTTGTATCCTGGGCAAAGATAATGGAGACCCGGCTCATTGTAGTTGGTCCTTGCAAAGCGGTGCTTGGGGCATCCGCCCTGGCAGGCCGCCAAGACCTTACACTCCCTGCACCAGCGCGGCAACGCCGTTTCCTTGCTCACGCCGAAACCAGAGTGCAATGATCTCTCCACCATCTGTGACAGCGAATCAGTGACGACATTACCCAGTCTGTATCCGGGATAGACACAGTGATCACAGGCATAGACATCGCCGTTGTGCTCCATCACGACACAACGGCCGCACTGCTTTGCATGGATGCAGACCGGCGAAGGGTTGCCGATCCATGCGTTGAGCGCCCATTCGAAGTTCATGACAAAGACCTTGCCCACGTCGTGGCGCACCCATTCTTCATAGATCGCGATAAGAAAGTCGCCGTACTCTTCCGGGATCACAGTCCAGCGAGTGACCTCAGTCTGCTGCTCTTCTCTGTCAAGCGCTGCCGGCCCTGCAAGGCGAAGGCCATGGGGCGTACCGCATGCATCGGACATGCGCTCCACAACCGGTGTGAACTGGATGAACTCCACTCCCTCATTCCTTAAGAATCGGTATACCTCAAGCGGGTATTTAGCCGTCTCACGGGCAACACAAGTCAGCACATTATGTTCAACCCTGTGTTTCTGCAATAACCTCAGTCCCCGCCTGACGTCATCAAAAGTACCTTTTCCTTTGCGGTTCCGGCGGTAACGGTTGTGGACTTCCCTTGGACCGTCAAGGCTGATCCCCACCATGAAATTGTGCTTCTTCAGGAAGTGGCACCACTCGTCCGTGAGCAGCGTTCCGTTGGTCTGGAGGGAATTGGTGATCGTTTTTTGTCTCATAAAAGGCTTCTGCAACTCAATCACCCTCCTGAAGAAATCTATCCCCAGAAGGGTCGGTTCCCCACCCTGCCAGACGAATTCGACGACCGGAGCTGGCTGGGACGTGATGTAGTTCTTTATGAATGCGGAAATTACATCATCAGACATCCGGTATTGCTCTCCCGGACCGAAGAGGGCCTGCTTTTCGAGATAGAAGCAGTACACGCAGTCGAGATTGCAGAGCGGCCCGATAGGCTTTGCAACGACATGGATACCCCGGCCTGCGCCTTTGTGCTCTCTACCGGCATTTCCTTTCTTATCAGTCATAGTCCTACTATTCATCTCATCTTCTTCTATTATTAGGTTTGTTTCTCCACCGCCTGGAAATAGGTGCCGATCAACTAACCAAAAGGGATGCCCGACTAAGAACCTCGGGCATGACGGATAAGGCGCAGAACCTGTAAATATTATTATGAGACGGTTCATGACCAATCATCGAATTGGTGAGATCCTTTCGCTCTCGTGTATTCCTCATTGGCGTACCCAAATGCAATGATACAGGCAGTCCCGGACACATTCGAGACTGCCCGCATTCTTCATGATGCTAATCGCCCATCTTCTTGTCCCGCTGCGCCTGTTCGAGTTTCTTGATGTCCTCGGGCGAGAGCTTCGGCCGGTCGATGGTCAGGGTGATCTTGTTGATCTTGCCGGTGAAGGTAAAAGGCACCTGGTAATCCGCATCGTTGACCGGCGTTCCAGTATCGGAACCAATGTCAAGGCTCTCGTCCCACTGTAGAATGAACGGGACTGTGCGCTCCATCTTCTGATTCGCGACCTCCTTTCCGTCCACTTTCAGGACACCGGTGCCGCCCTGTCCGAGGCCGACTGGGCTGCCGAACGCCAGCGTCGCCGCACCGAGCCCGGCGTACTTGAAGTCGAACTCAATCATGTGATTGCCGGGTGTAAGTTCCGGCCCTTCCCACTTTATCCGCTTAAGGTCCACCAGGTTCCAGAGAAACACCGGCTTGCCCTTAAGCACATAGAAGCCGTAACCGCCAAAGCGGCCGCCTTGAGTGATAAGCATGCCTTCAGCGCCGCCCTGCGGGATCTCGACCTCGGCCTTGAAGTTATACGAACTGTTCAGGAGGTTCGGCGCGTCGCCGTTGGGGATTCCGGTAAGGGGGCGTGTCCATGTGAAAACGTTCCGGCCTGCGGTTAGGCTGGGCCGCGGCGTGATGATGCGCGTCTGGACCGAATTGTCGAGCGGCAGCACCTGGTACTTCTCCGCCTCCTTCCAGAAGAGATCCTGGAGCTCCTTCAATTTAGCCGGGTACTTGGCCGCTACGTCGTCGGCCTGCGTCCAGTCCTTCGAGAGGTCGTACAGCTCCCACGGGTATTCGAGGACGTTAAACTTCGGTGTAGCAACGTCCCAGGGTGGACGTACAACCTTGGTGCTGGCGATCCAGCCGTCGTGATAGAGTGCCCGGTCTCCGAACATCTCGAAGTACTGGGTCTTGTGAGTTGATTGCGCATTCTCATTCTTCTTGTCGAAAGTGTAAAGCATGCTGACGCCTTCGATAGGGCTCTGCTTGATGCCGTCCACGTATTCCGGAGCCGCGATACCGGTAGCTTCAAGGATCGTCGGGACGATGTCGATCACATGGTGGAACTGGTGACGGATGCCTCCCTTATCCTTGATTACCTTCGGCCAGGAGATCGCCATTCCTTGCTTAGTGCCGCCGAAATGTGAGACGATCTGCTTGGTCCAGGAGAAAGGCGTATCGAAGGCCCAAGCCCAGCCTATCGACATGTGGTTGTAAGTGCGGTCGGTACCCCAGACGTCATAAAAGTACTTAAGCTGGAGTTCAACCCCAGGGTTGGCGCTATTAAACATCGCGACCTCGTTGGGGGTGCCGTTGGGTTGCCCCTCGGCGCTTGTGCCATTGTCGCCCTCGATGTAGATGATCAGCGTATTGTCGAGCTTGCCCATGTCCTCGATTGCTTGAATCACACGGCCGATCTCGTAGTCAGCATAGGCCACGTAGGCCGCGAAGACATCCACCTGTTTGATGAACAGCTTCTTTTCATCAGGCGTGAGCTGATCCCACTTCTTGATAAGGTCGTCTGGCCAGGGGGTCAACTTGGCGTCCTGCGGGATTACGCCGAGCTTTTTCTGGTTGGCGAAGATCGTCTCGCGCAGCTTGTTCCAGCCCTGATCGAACAGGTGCATGGTGCTGATCTTGTCCACCCATTCCTTGGTCGGATGGTGTGGTGCGTGAGTCGCGCCAGGGACGTACTTGATGAAGAAGGGCTGATCGGGAGCCAGGGCGTTGATGCGGTTCATATAGTCGATGGCATCGTCCGCCATGGCGGTCGTCAGGTTCCAGCCCGGCTTGCCGACATAAGGGTAGATAGGCGTGGTATTGCGGACGAGGTTGCCCGGCTCCCATTGATTGGTGTCCCCTCCCATGAAGCCGTAGAAGTACTCGAATCCCATGCCGATGGGCCACTGGTCGAAGGGACCTGCCTGGCTCGACTGGAACTCAGGAGTGTTGTGGTTCTTGCCGAACCAGGCTGTGCTGTAGCCATTGTCCCTGAGGATGCGGCCGATGGTAGCCTTGTCTTTAGTGATAACGCTGTCGTAGCCTGGGAAGCCGGTAGCCTGCTCAGCGACGACGCCGTAACCTGTGGAATGGTGGTTGCGACCGGTGATAAGTGCAGCTCTGGTCGGTGAGGAGAGCGCGGTCGAGTGAAAATTGGTATAGCGCAGGCCGTCTCTTGCGATGCGGTCGAGTGCAGGAGTCGGGATTACGCCGCCGAAGGTACTGGCGACGCCGTAGCCCGCATCATCGGTCATTATCAAAAGGATGTTCGGCGCTCCCTTGGGCGGCACTACCCGCGCCGGCCAGTATGGCGTTGACTCCTGCGCGGTCTTCCCGATCTTTCCCTCGAACTTTTGCGGCGGCGGCGGGAGCTGCTTGCCGTCGATGGTGGTTGTGGCGCTGGGCGAACCCGGCACGCCAGTGGTCTCGACAGACAAGGCCGGCGATGCTGCTAACAGAACAGCACCGTTTAGGGCCAGGACTGCTGGTACAACTGTCTTTGTCTTCATTCCTACGTCCTCCTTTCTTATTTCATCTCCTCCTTTGTCTTAAACAGTTTCGCCTTACACTTTAATGAGAGATGAGATTTATTCGCCTTCAGGCATTCCATTATCCGTCCGCCTCCTGGTTGAACCCCCGGACAATACATCATGATATCGTCCTCACAGGCTTGATGCGCTTCCTTGACGGCCTCTTTCGCCTGCGCAAGATGCATCTTGCAAGCCGGCGAAAGTTGGGTCTCATTTTGCTTCAAACATCCTGCAATTCGTCCCTCACCTTGTTTCACATTCCCGCAGAACTTTGCTACGTCCCCCGCACAGGGTTTAGCTTCCTGTGCAAATGCTCCTGATGCCATCACAAATATTACGCACAATACCTAGAAAACGACTGACGACCTTTTCATGTCTGGCCTCCTTACTTTCTTGAGTTAACGCCCAAAGGGTGTTCTATAACGGCAATCTTCGTGTATGCGGTCAGAGCCCAGCAATCGCGACGTGGTCTCCTTTCTTTCTCCAAAGGGCGGCGTCCTTGGAGCGTTGGGTTTTTTGATTCCGCCACTGTTATGTCAACCTACTTCTCTCATAGCAGTCCGTTTCATAACAACCGCCGATGCACCAGCCTAAATGCATTCGTTTATCGCAGTCGGCCCATCATACGCACTAAAGATGTCCGGAGAAGTTTAGGAGTGAGGCAAGTAATTCTTCCTATCGCGCTGTATTATTAATGGTCTCATAATAGTCTGCACATTCTTGGCCGTCATTCCCGCGAAGGCGGGAATCCACTTTGAACAGAATGGATGCCCGACTAAGGATCTCGGGCATGACCAATAATAGGGAGCACATCTGTAAATATTATTT
>DASRZP010000019.1 GCA_035686305.1 Thermodesulfovibrionales bacterium
AATATTCCTCTCCTCAGTTCTGCCATGGATACCGTTACGGAGGCAGCCCTGGCCATAGCAATGGCACGAGAAGGAGGCATCGGCATCGTGCACAGGGCGATGTCGCCCCATCGGCAGGCTACAGAGATTGATAAGGTCAAGAAGTCGGAAAGCGGCATGATCATCGACCCGATTACTATCGGACCTGATGCGCCGATTTCTGAGGCACTAAAACTCATGGAAAAGTATCGGATATCGGGAGTTCCCGCTACGGTAGAAGGCAAGCTCATCGGCATCCTAACCAACAGGGACCTGAGGTTCGAGACGAGGCTCTCGAAGAAGGTCTCGGACGTTATGACGAAGGAAAGCCTCATAACGGCGCCCGTGGGGACGAGCCTTGACAAGGCAAAGGAACTGCTCCACAAATACAAGATTGAGAAGCTTCCCATCGTGGATAAGGAGTTCAATCTCAAGGGGCTCATCACCATAAAGGATATAGAGAAACGGCGGAAATACCCCAATGCCTGTAAGGACGACAAGGGAAGACTCCGTGTAGGCGCTGCAGTTGGCGTGGGAGACGAGGCCTTCATGCGTGCAGAGTTGCTCGTAAAGGCGGGCGTCGATGTCATCGTCATCGATACGGCACACGGCCATACCAAGGCGGTGATCGAGACCCTGAAGAGGTTGAAGAAGGGGTTCGAAATCGACATTATTGCCGGCAATGTGGCCACACCGGAAGGTATCGGCGATCTTATAAAGGCAGGGGCTGATGCCGTCAAACTCGGGATCGGCCCGGGCTCCATCTGCACCACACGAATCGTTGCCGGCGCCGGGGTGCCCCAGATCACGGCGATTATGGACTGCTATGCCGTGGCAAGAAAGTATAACATCCCGATTATCGCAGACGGAGGCATCAAGTACTCCGGTGATATAACAAAGGCCCTGGCTGCCGGAGCCCATTCCGTCATGATCGGCGGCCTCTTTGCCGGTACCGACGAATCTCCCGGCGAGACGATATTGTACCAGGGACGGAGTTATAAAGTTTATCGCGGCATGGGCTCTCTGGGAGCTATGGAACAGGGTGCGAAGGACCGCTATATGCAGGAGGGTGTTGAATCCAAGAAACTCGTTCCCGAGGGAGTGGAAGGAAGGGTTCCGAACAAAGGCCCCCTTGCACAGAGCGTTCATCAATTGATGGGCGGCCTCAGGGCCGGCATGGGTTATTGCGGATGCAGGAACCTCGCCGAGTTGAGGAGAAAGGCGAGGTTCATAAGGATCACCAACGCCGGATTAAGAGAGAGCCACGTCCATGACGTCATCATCACAAAAGAGGCTCCGAACTACCGGATAGAACAATAGAAGACTATGATTCGTCCGGACACATGGGACATGAAACGCAGCGCACTATGACGAATACCGACAAGATACTCGTCCTTGATTTCGGGTCCCAGTATACCCAGCTCATAGCGAGGCGGATAAGGGAGAGCAAGGTCTATTCCGAGATCCTACCCTTTAATGCGTCGATCGAAAAGATAACTGCCTTCGGCCCGAAAGGCATTGTCCTGTCAGGAGGACCTTCGAGCGTCTATGACCATGGAGCGCCGGTCCCCGACAAGGGGATATTCAGCCTCGGGATACCGGTCCTCGGCATTTGTTACGGCATGCAGTTGATGGGCCATGGCCTGGGCGGAGAGGTGGCGAGGGCAGTGAAAAGGGAATATGGAAGAGCTGAGCTTACCGTTGACAGTGATGCAGACCTCCTCTGGGGAATCCCCCTGAAGTCCAATGTCTGGATGAGCCACGGGGACAGGATCGAGGCACTCCCTGAGGGGTTTGTAATCATCGGACATACTCCTAATTCTCCCATAGCCTCTATGGCCGACAGGAAGAGGAAGTTCTATGCGCTTCAGTTTCATCCCGAGGTCGTCCATACCGACGAAGGTAGAAGGATCCTCCATAACTTCGTCTATACGATATGCGGATGTAAGCCCACCTGGGAGATGGCATCATTCATCGCATGGGCCGTTTCCGATATCCGGGGCAAGGTCGGAGGAAAGAAGGTGATATGCGCCCTGAGCGGAGGTGTCGATTCATCAGTCGTTGCTCTCCTTGTTCACCGGGCGGTTGCGGACAGTCTCACCTGCATCTTTGTCGACAATGGTCTCTTGCGAAAGGGGGAGGCGGAGAAAGTCAGGAAGACCTTTCAGGACCACTTTCATATGAAGCTGATCTCCGTGGATGCAAAGAGGAGATTTCTCGGGAAACTCAAGGGAGTCGCTGACCCTGAGAAGAAGCGGAAGATCATCGGAAACGAATTCATCGCCGTTTTCGAGGAAGAAGCTCGAAAGATAAGGGATGCTGAGTTTCTCGCTCAGGGGACCCTCTACCCCGATGTTATTGAGAGCGTCTCGTTCAAGGGGCCCTCGGCGGTAATAAAGAGCCACCATAATGTGGGCGGCCTTCCCGAGGTGATGAAGTTGAAGCTCATAGAGCCCTTGAGGGAACTGTTCAAAGACGAGGTGAGGGTCCTCGGGGAGGAACTCGGCCTTCCCGAAGAGATATGCTGGAGGCATCCGTTTCCCGGACCAGGACTCGCCATACGGTGTATCGGGGAGATCACGGAGGAGAGGCTTGCCATCCTGAGGGAGGCAGATGCCATAGTTCTTGAGGAGATAAAGGCTGCAGGACTTTACCGGCGGATATGGCAGGCCTTTGCCGTTATCCTTCCGGTGAAGAGCGTCGGCGTGATGGGTGACGAGAGGACATATGAACATGTCGTTTCCGTGAGGGCAGTTACAAGCCTCGACGGAATGACGGCAGACTGGGCCCAAATGCCCTATGAGGTCCTGGGAAGGATCTCGAACAGGATCATCAACGAGGTGAAAGGTGTGAACAGGGTTGCCTACGATATCAGTTCGAAGCCGCCGAGCACCATTGAGTGGGAATGATCCTGTTATTGTTTCGTCATTTTTTATATCTGATGTGTAGAAACTGTCATAGAAGGTGGGGCACGGGCAGCAGACCGGAAGAGCGATGGATATAAAGGCCTATCTCACGGAAAAACGCGCGCTTGTTGATTCATTCCTGTCGTCATATTTTGACGGCGGGTTGGTGCCGGCTCACCTTAACGAAGCGATGACCTACTCCCTGTTTGCGGGAGGCAAGAGACTCAGGCCGATCCTTGCCCTTGCTTCCCATGAGGCCTGTGGCGGAACTGCCGAAGATATCCTCCCTCAGGCAGCTTCCCTGGAGTTTATCCATACCTATTCGTTGATCCATGATGACCTGCCTGCCATGGACAATGATGACCTCAGAAGGGGAAAACCGACGAACCATAAGGTCTTCGGCGAGGGCATCGCCGTCCTTGCCGGAGATGCCTTATTGACTGAGGCCTTCTATCTCCTCGCGACAAAGAGCCGCCGCTCGTCACTCGCTGCGCACCGCTCAGTTCTCAGGATTATCCGTGAGACCGCGCTGGCTGCCGGTGCTCACGGCATGGTCGGCGGCCAGGCAGAGGATGTTCGTTCTGAGAATACGGCGCTGGACAGCGACAATCTTGCCTTCATCCACGCCCATAAGACAGGAGCCCTCATTACGGTATCGGTGCGGATGGGAGCCATACTTGCAGGGTCAGGGAAGAAGAACCTCTCGGCACTGACACAGTATGGAGAAAACATCGGTCTTGCATTCCAGATCATTGATGATATACTTGATATACAGGGAGACAGCAGGGAACTCGGCAAGGAGACGGGGTCTGACGAGAGGAAGAAAAAGACGACTTACCCTGGACTCTATGGGATTGAACAATCCCGGAGGAAGGCCGGCGAACTTGTTGAGAATGCTGTCCGGGCGCTGGAATCATTACCGAAAAGGGCTGAGCCGTTGCGTGAGATAGCGCCTTACATCCTCAGGAGGAGGAACTGATGATCCTCGATAGGATTCAGTCACCGGACGATCTCAAGAGGCTGCCGAAGAACAAACTGTCGGCCCTTGCGGAAGAGCTGAGGAAGGTAATCATTGAACAGGTCTCTTCCGGCGGCGGACACCTTGCATCGAACCTCGGTGTTATTGAATTGACCATTGCCCTTCATTCCGTCCTCGATACCCCTTCAGACAAGATCATCTGGGATGTGGGCCATCAGTCCTACCCCCATAAGCTCCTTACGGGGCGATATGAGAGGTTTTCGACGTTGCGGAAATACAAGGGCCTCTCGGGCTTCCCGAGGATTGATGAAAGCCCCTATGACGTCTTCGGAGCGGGCCACAGTTCGACGTCGATCTCGGCGGCCCTTGGGATCATTGAGGCGAGAGACAAGAAGGGTGAAGACTTCAATGTCGTTGCGGTGATCGGTGACGGGTCGATGACGTCAGGCCTTGCCTTTGAAGGACTGAACCATGCCGGACAACTGAAGAAGAACCTCATCGTCGTTCTCAATGACAATGAGATGTCGATCTCGGAGAATGTCGGCGCGCTCTCGGCATACCTGAACCGGATACTCACGGGTGAGGCATACCGGAGATTCAAGAAGGAGACAAAGACCTTCCTCGCGCATATACCGAAGTTCGGCACACCCGTGTCAAAGCTGGCGCAGCGCACTGAAGAAATGGTCAAGGGATTCTTCCTTCCCGGGATCCTCTTTGAAGAACTCGGGTTCAACTATGTCGGGCCTATCGATGGCCATGACATCGCGGCCCTCACAGAGACCTTGAAACGGACGATCCCCTGTGATTCGCCTACCCTGATCCATGTCATGACAACAAAGGGCAAGGGGTATCAATTCTCAGAAGAAGATCCCTGTGTATTCCACGGAATCGGCCCCTTTGATAAGGATACGGGGCTTGTCCGTTCGAATACTAATGACCCCACGTACAGCGAGCTCTTCGGGCAGGAAGTAACAAGGCTCGCCGGAGAGGATATCAGGGTCATCACGATCTCTGCTGCCATGCGTGAAGGAACGGGCCTCGATTGTTTTGCGAAAAGATACCCCGAGCGTTTTTATGATGTCGGCATTGCAGAGCCCCATGCTGTGACCTTTGCTGCCGGCCTCGCCTCTCAGGGATTGAGGCCTGTCGTTGCGATCTATTCTACCTTTCTCCAGAGGGCCTATGACGAGATCGTTCATGATGTCTGCCTCCAGAACCTCCCCGTTGTTTTTGCTGTCGACAGGGGCGGCATCGTCGGGGAAGACGGCCCGACGCACCAGGGCCTCTTTGATTTAAGTTTTTTGCGGCATATTCCCAACCTTCTTTTCATGGCGCCGAAAGACGGTGAAGAGCTGAAGTCCATGTTGCGGCTGGCCTTGCAGCACAACGGTCCGTCAGCGATACGCTATCCAAGGGGAAAGGTGGTTCAGATTCCGGTGTCGCGGGGCTGCAACGGAGAACTGAGGACCGGAAAGGCCGAAGTGCTGTCTGAAGGCGATGATATGGCGATTGTAGCGATCGGCAATACCGTCCATCCCGCCTTGAAAGCGGCTGAAAGGTTAATGAAGGATGGCATCAGGGCGTCCGTAATCAATGCCCGTTTCATCACTCCCCTTGATGAAGAACTGGTAAGATCGGTGGCAGAGAAGACGAAGCGCATCGTCACGGTCGAAGAAAATGTCCTCGCTGGGGGTTTTGGCTCGGCGATACTCGAATGTCTCAGCAGGGCCGGGCTGACGGACGTTCAGGTGTGGAGAATTGGTGTGGACAATGAGTTTGTTGAGCATGGATCGCAGGCGATTCTGAAGAGGAAGTATGGTCTCGATGAAGACGGTATTTATGCCCTTTGCAAGACATGCTTTACGTCCTCCTCTTTCCTTCTCTGAAAGTCATCGCTGTTGCACCGGCCTTGTGATCACCTTTTATCCTCATGAAAGAACGCCTTGATGTCATCCTGGTAGAACGGGGGATAGCCGCCAGTCGGGAGCGTGCCCGGGCGTTGATCATGGAAGGAAAGATCCTTGTCAATGACGCGCCTGTCACAAAGGCCGGCGCCATGTTTACCCGAGACGTCGGTCTTGCAGTCAGGGGCGGTGATATTCCTTACGTAAGCCGTGGCGGACTGAAACTCGAGGCCGCCATAGAACATTTTGGCATAGATCTTGACGGTGCCGTTGCAATGGATGTCGGATCTTCCACCGGCGGGTTCACAGACTGTATGTTGCAGAAGGGCGCAAGAAAGATATATTGCATAGATGTCGGGTACGGACAGCTTTCATGGTCGTTGAGAAATGACGCAAGGGTCGTCCTCTTCGAGAGGACGAACATACGCCATCTCGACAGGAAGAAGGTCCCCGAGGAGATCGATTTCGCAAGCATAGACGTCTCCTTTATCTCTCTGAAGAAGATACTGCCGAAGGTCGCGGAGTTTCTTGGAAAGAGCGGCGAGATCCTTGCTCTCGTAAAGCCTCAATTTGAGGTCGGCAGGGGAGAGGTCGGAAAGGGCGGCATTGTGAGGGAAGAAGATAAAAGGCTCGCAGCCGTGGACTCTGTGAGGGCCTTTGCCGAAGGAATGGGGTTAAAGGTGTCGGGGGAGTTCCGTTCACCGGTCCCGGGCCAAAAGGGAAATATCGAATTCTTTCTATTGTTGAGGAAGCCATGAATGATGAAACCATGCTTTTAGCATTTGACATGTCCCTGGCGTCGAAGGAGGTCCTCGAAATCCTCATAGAGGATGCTGTGGGGCCTGAGATCCTGGAGGATATTCTGAAAGCCAATACCGACAGACCGGAAATACTGAACCTGCTCATTGAGAGTCCCAATGTTCCCCATGGGATCAGGGAAGAGGCAGAGAAGGCCGTCAGTCTTGCTGCAGAAGTGGAAGAACATCCTCATCACAAAAAGGCGATCCTCACCGAAGACGAAAAAAAACACAGCCTCCTCCAGAGGATGCAGGCCCTCACCGTCGGCGAAAAGATCGCCCTCGCCCTGAGGGGAGGGCGAGACATACGATCTGTCCTGTCAAAGGATTCGAATAAGGAGGTGGTCCTCAGCGTCCTCAAGAACCCGAAGGTGACGGAAACGGAGGCTGAACTTGTCGCACATTCACGGAATATCCCCGAAGACGCCCTCCGTCTCATCTCGAAGAACAGGGAATGGATGAAGAACTACAACATCGTTCTGGCCCTCGTCAACAACCCGAAGACACCGATAGGCATCGGGACCACTCTGATTACGCAGTTGAAGAGTAAAGACCTCGCGACCCTTGAAAAGAACAAGAATGTTTCCGAGGCGTTGCGTGCAATTGCCAAGAAACTCATTTCTGCGAGGAGGCCGAAGTAGATTGTAGAAATTAGGGTTTCACCAAACAGCCACTGTACAACTGCCGATGAATTCCCTTCGAAACTAAGACCGTTCAGAATCGGTGATCCAAAAGCACATGCTTCCTGAAATCGACGCAAGTTTCGACTGGTAGAAACTGTTGACTTTGCCCCGTAGCTTGAGTGTATCGTCAGCGGTGGGCGCATGGTCTCACATCGAACTGTTCGCCGCAATTACCTTAAACCCAATGTCCCTCCTGCATAACGACGCTATCTTCCGGGACGACCGTATTCCGTTACTGTAAGCGTATAGCAACAAAGCCACCATCATCTTCGGATCATACCACGACTGTCCCCGACCGTCCTCTCGGTATTTGCGGTAATACTCGCCAAGATCAAACTGCTCCACTACATCTATCAGAAACCATGCCAGACCCTTCTCCGGCAGCCACTCCTGCAAACTCGGCGGCATCAGAGATATCTGATCCCTGTTGCACTCCTTCATGTTATAGGCCATCTCTCCTCCTCCCGAAACATCAATGGCCTCTATTTTATCACGCTCCCAATGACATATTGCCCGTTGCGCAAATATCTATCCGCTACCGCCGATTTGTGCTACAGGCTCTACAATAATCCTTTTGGTCATCATTTTGTAGATGCAATTTCTGAAGGTGAAACACAAAAATAGTTGTAACAATTGGCTATATATGCTATCTATTAAATAGAGAGGGCTGTCTTTTTTGCGCCGACTGTCATACCAAATTGAGGGTTAGCCCATAAAACTACACTATTAAGGAAGAACAATGACAGAACAGCAGAAGGTTTCTTTCTTGCCTTTTTTCCATCCACTCGGCAAAGGGACAGTGCAAGTCATAAACGATCTTGGCTCAGCAGCTATCTTCTTTGCGCTTGCCTTTGTGAAGATATTCCGGCCCAAACAGATACGGGAGATTATTCAGCAGGTCTTTTACATCGGCGCACGGTCATCGAATATCGTGATGCTCATCGGCCTCTTCACCGGCATGGTCCTCGGCCTGCAGCTATATCATACGCTTACGAAAGTAGGTTCAACGGGGTTCCTCGGCTCTGTCATAGCCCTCTCGCTTATCAGGGAGTTGGGGCCTGTCCTGACTGCGATCATGATAACCGCACGGGCGGGCTCCGCGATGACGGCTGAAATCGGCATCCTCCGTATTTCCGAGCAGATTGATGCCCTGTATACAATGCGGGTCGACCCCGTCAGGTATCTCATCAGTCCACGTATCGCTGCCTCTATTATCAGCTTTCCCCTGCTGACAGCCTTCTTCGATCTCATCGGGATCCTCGGCGGCTATCTCTCCGGCGTTGTCCTCCTCGGTGTCAATGAGGGCGTTTACTTCTATCGAATACATGCGTATGTGGATATGACAGATATCAGGGGAGGGTTCATCAAATCAATCGTCTTTGCGGTGCTTGTATCGACAATCTGCTGCTACCAGGGGTACTTCACTCATCTCCGTACTGATAGCTACGGAGCAAAAAGCGTCAGTCTCTCAACCACCTCGGCTGTCGTATTGTCCTGTGTCATGATCCTTATCGCAGACTACGTTATAACATCGTTCTTAATGTAAAGGTATTATGGAAACGCCTTTGATAGAATTCAGGGATGTCACCAAGCGCTTTAACGAAAATACCGTGCTTGATGGAGCGAATCTCAAGATTTACGAAAACCAGATTACCACGATAATTGGGAAAAGCGGCACAGGTAAGAGCGTCCTCCTCAAACACATCATCGGCCTTCTCCCTCCTGATGAAGGGACCATACTTTTTAGGGGATTGCCCGTTAACAAAATGAAGAAGACAGAATGGGACAAATACAGGAGTGCGGTCAGCTATATGTTCCAGAATAACGCTCTTTTTGATTCCATGACGGTCTTTGATAATATAGCCCTCCCGCTCAGGCAGACGACAAATATCGGGAAGAAGCAGATCAGCGGAAAGGTCATGTCGCGGATCGAACAGCTGGAACTCGCGGACGTTGCTCATAAGTACCCGTCAGAACTCTCCGGCGGGATGCAGAAGCGGGTGGCACTGGCGCGGGCGCTTGTTACAGATCCGGCAATAGTGCTTTTTGACGAGCCGACAACAGGACAGGACCCGATAAGGAAAAACGTGATACTGAGCATGATCGCCCACTACAGAAAACAGTTTAAGTTCACCGCTGTTCTTGTCAGCCATGACATCCCCGATGTCTTTTTCATCTCTGACCGTATCCTCCTTCTCTGGGAGGGAAAGATCGCTTTTCATGGAACTTATGAGGAACTGTCTAAGCTTAAACATCCTATGATCGCTGAATATCTTCAAAGCCTTGAGGGTCTCCGGGATGAACTCACGGGCCTGATTTCGAAAGAGAGGTTCAAATCCAGATATGTTCGGATGCCGGGCGGCGGAACGGTCGATATCAAAAGCGCTGCCCTGCTTTTTAGCATTGATCTTGACATTCTTGCAGCTGCGATTGGATGGCAAGCTGCCTTAGAGGTCCTCAAGACCCTCGCAGAGCATATAAAAAACTATTTCAGTCCGTTGGGAGGTTTTTCCGCGCGCCACTTCAGAGACGATATTCTTACGATTCTGCCCAACGCAGGGCCTGAAGAAGCCGAGCAATTAATGCGTGATTTTGCTCAGGGGCTCGAACAAAAGGCTCTCCCTGAGATCCAAGCGCTCAGCCGGGGAAACACAGGAATCGAGAAGTGCTTTGAAATATCGGTGACTGCAGGCATAACTGAAGTCAGTTTCTCTGATACACTTGAGCAGATCTTAGAAAGGGCAGCGAAGAATCAAAAGATCATCGTAACATATAAGTGCGGAAAGGAGGGTAGTCTGAAATGAAGAACTATTCAATGGAGTCTGTTGTCGGCATATTTGTGGTTATCGGGCTGCTCTGCGTGGGTTATATGACAGTGAAACTCGGCAAGGTCTCCCTTTTCAGTGATGATTACTATTCACTTAATGCCCGCTTCGATTCGGTATCGGGACTGCGTGTCGATAGCCCGATCGAGATTGATGGCATTGAAGTGGGAAGGGTGGCACGACTGAGTTTGGACCATGAGCGACAGATGGCATTAGCGGAATTGAAGATCAAAAAAGGAATAAAGGTTTACAGCGACGCAATCGCGTCAATCAAGACCGCCGGTCTCATCGGCGATAAATTCGTCAAGATCGATCCAGGAGGCAGCGGTGAAATCCTGAAACCTGGAGGGACGATTATCGACACCACCCCGCCTATTAATATAGAGGACCTGCTGGGTAAATACATATTTGGAGATGTCACGAAGGGCAATAGTAAGGATACCAAATGATTTTTGAGAGAAGAGACATGAAAAAACGGCTCATTCCACGGATACTTCTTATGTGTCCGATCTGTCCGGCCTCCTTCATGCTCATGTCATTGGCTGACGGCATCGCCTTCATTGTCTGGAACGAAAGTGATTTATTACGATTGTGCTCTTGCTGGCGAGTCGTTTTCCTGAAAGTATCGACTCGTCGGTGCAGTTGCGATCTCGGCTCCCATGGAATCCCACCCCTTAGCCTCGCGAAATCATATTATAATAGGTACGGGATAAAACCTTCTTTACCCAGAGGATGAGACTTTTTTATCGAATACTGTTTGAAACATGCATGACTCAAGCTACTACACTGCCACCTGTCCAAGGAGCAAGCGCAGAATGGACGCATAGGCATGCCTGCGTATTTGTGGGCGAAGTCTTTTTCAGTTTCGCTACGGCGAAACTGCGGACTGGTCGGTGTTAACGACAACCGTGAGCTTGGGAAAGAAACGTTGCCTTCCTCAAGAACCCTATCTGACGGGACTCTACCGTACACTGACCGTCAGGTCAGGTATGAGCAACTACACCCAAGAGCAGCCTGGGCTGATCCGCCGGGGCGGAAAGGCTGGAATCCAAGTCTCCCCGCACTCAAAGAAAATGGATTTCCGATTACTACTTCGGGAATGACAAGCAAAGAATCTGACCGATTTTCTTAAGTAAAGGATTTTCCGCCGCACTACACTGGGGAATCGGCCAATAACCCCTCTCCCTTCCTACGCGATACCGGTTCACAGTGTTGCATAATTTCTGGCGACTTTTTATATAATAAGAATCCACTGAGGTTTTCTTTATGGAGATGACACCCGATTTCATCAGCAGAGCGACCTGGAACAAGGTCCTCAATTACATAGCCCTGAGCGATGAGCCCGCGCCTTACCTGCTCATAGACAGGGAAGTAGCCCGGGAAAAGGTCTCGATCATAGGGAGCGGTATCAGAAATTCGAAGGTTTTCTTTGCAGTCAAGGCGAATCCCGACAGAGACGTTCTGGCATTCCTGAACAGTTTCGGCGTCGGTTTCGAAATCGCTTCCGAAGGCGAATTGCAGATCCTTTCGTCCCTCGGCGTTGAGCCGGAAAGGATCATAACGAGTAACCCGGTCAAGACATTGAAATTCCTGGAGCAGGCTGTCGGATATGGGGTGCGGTATTTTGCCTTTGATTCCCTTCCCGAGGTCGAAAAACTCGCACGCGTTGCTCCCGGTGCTAAGGTCTATGTGAGGTTGTCCGTTCCGAACGAGGGCAGCGAGTGGCCTTTGAGCAAGAAGTTCGGCGTCGAGCTTGACGAAGCGGCAGACCTCCTCGTATTTGCGCAGGAGAGGGGACTCAATCCCGTTGGAATCACCTTTCACGTAGGTTCACAGTGCCATAATGTTTACAACTGGAACACGGCGATTGATAAGACCAAGGAGGTGTGGGAGTTGGCCGAGGAGAAAGGGATTCCTTTGAGCATGATCAACATCGGCGGGGGCTATCCCATCCGGTATACGAAGAACGTGGTCGAGATTTCAACGATAGAGAAGAAGGTCGATAGGGTGATCTCACAGAAGTTCCCTAAGGATGTCGAGATATTCATTGAGCCCGGGAGGGCGGTCATCGGCGATGCGGGAGTCTTTGTCGCCACGGTAATCGGCAAGGCGAAACGGGGCGATGAGAACTGGCTCTATATCGACGTCGGCGTTTTTAACGGACTCATGGAGAGCATCGGGGGAATCAAATACAACTATGTTGTAGGGAGCAGGAGCGAGGTGAAGAGTTGGACGATCGCGGGACCGAGCTGTGACAGCTTTGATGTGATCGACCGGGATGTGGAGCTGCCTGAGCCGGAAGTCGGGAATCGCATCCTCATACCCTCAAGCGGCGCCTATACGATTTCCTATGCCTCCGAGTTCAATGGATTTTCGATTCCGAAGACCATTTTAATATAGGGGGAATCTGCGTGAACTCAGTGGTTACTAAAGTTCTCATAATAGGGTTTACATGATTCTCAAGAAATCCCTCCTGACCTCCCTTTTCCAAAGGAAGGGATTATTACCCCTCTTTGGCAAAGAGGGATAGGGGAGATTTTCTCATCAACTGTCTACTCAATTTTGAGAACATTAATAAATCCTTATGCGAGCAGGAGGAACAATGATTAAGTTTTTTGAAAGAGATCCCTATGCCCCGATACAGTATGTCTATGCCGTCGAAAAGGTCCTCTATAAGGGCAGGAGTCCTTTCCAGGAGATCATGGTGATCGAGAATTCCCATTTCGGCAAGATACTCATCCTTGATGGCGTAGTACAGATAACGGAACGGGATGAATTCTTTTACCACGAGATGCTTGTCCACGTCCTGATGCACGCCCATCCGAACCCGAGGAACGTCGTCGTCATCGGCGGAGGTGACGGTGGAACGGTGAGGGAGGTGTTGAAACACGACGCTGTAGAAAAGGTCTACTTTATCGAGATCGATGGAGAGGTGATCAACGTCGCGAAGAAGTTCTTCCCCACCGTCGCATCCGGTATCGCAGACAGCCGTGTCGAGATACGGTGCATGGACGGCGCCGAATTTGTGAAGAGCAGAAACAGCGACATCGATATCATCATTGTCGATTCTACAGACATCATCGGCTTCGCAAAGAGCCTCTTTACCGTTGAGTTTTTCAAATCGGTCAAGGAGTCGCTGACGGATGAAGGGATGTTTGTGACCCTCTCGGAATCTTTGCATTTCCACAAGGACATCGTGACGGAAGTCCAGGAAGAGATGAGACTCATATTTCCGATTGTCGACCTCTATACGGCCTGTCTCGCCACATATGCGGGCAACTGGTGGACTTTTTCCGCAGCGTCAAAGAAACACGACCTCCGCCAGATGAGAAGGGAATTCAGGATCGATACGAAGTACTACAGCGACGAGGTTCACCAGCAGACCTTTCTCCCCCGCAGGATGTACGAAAAACTCATGGCGAAGAAACTGCCGTGGTGATCGTGTCGTTGAATCTGGTCTACCCAAGGAATTCCCTCATCGCTTCGGATTCGATGATGCCGGGGAGGTCGCGGTATTTCGGCGAGAAGTGCATCACCATGAGGTTTTTTACCTCAGCCTTCCTGGCGATTTCGCCTGCAAGTCTTGCGGTGAGATGGTGCCGCTCCACCGCCCTCTCCATATCAGCATGGAGAAAATAAGCCTCGCAGTAGAAGGTGTCTGAGCCCCGAACAAGTCCTATGATCCTTTCTCTGTTCTCCTCTTCAGGAGAGACATCGGTTATGTAAGAGATCTTCTGTCCTTCGGTGATACCGGCGATATGAGCAAGATCGGAAAAGGCCAAGCCCCTTCCTTCGACGAATATTTGCGTCTCCGGGAGTGCCTTCTGTCTGATCAATTCTTTCAGATCACCCAGCCACGGCCCCACAGGAAGGCCCATGGCGAGTAATGCCGCCTTGTCAATGTTGATATGATAGTCCTCCTCCAGGCTGAACCCGAGACAGGGCGTCCCATGGGAGAGGATTGCCGTCTTCACCTTATAGGGAGGGTCATTGAGCGCTGTGCCATCAAAGGGCCATGTCCCTTTATCGATTCTTCTGAAACTCTCCCGTGCTGAGAAAGAAGCCCGTCTCACCTCTTTTTCGGTAAGGCTGAAGACTTCTATCGTCATCGGGTACTGCTCAATGAGGTTCCACGTATAGCCCCTCAGTTTCCCTTCAACGCACTCGATTATATTCTCAGGGCCATAGAGCGTCAATGCCTTCTCCCTTCGCAGCAATGCCCTGAGAAGGGTGTCGAAACCGATGAAATGGTCGATATGCGTGTGAGTCACAAAGACGTCCGTCACCTTCTGAAGGTCTGCAGGTTTCAGTCTGCTTAGATCCCCTGCATCAAACAGGAGCGCCCGGCTTTCCCGGAGCATCCTGATGAATACACAGGGATCTTCATACGAATCGTTGATCAATCGGTGGTGGAACGTCGGTTTCATGACAGTGGTGGGGCAACGCCCATGACCCCCTCCGCATAGAGAGTCCTCAAGCGACACCGGAATACCTTCCGGTTTTCTTCGCAGGGGTCCTTCGTCTGATGAAAGGCTTTTTTGAGCATGTCTTCCGCGCTCTCCGGGGCCTAGGAGACCGTATGAAATATGTGTCTGAACATCGGCGATTATACCCTATTGTGATATAATAAATCCAAAAAGATTGAGGAATTCTGCGGAGGACATATGCCAGAATTGAGGAAGGACCCGATTTCAGGAAGATGGGTCATCATCGCCGTTGAACGGGGCAAGCGACCGACAGACTTTGCTTCTCCGCCGGTGCAGAGGAGAAAGGGAGGTTTCTGCCCTTTCTGTCCGGGCAATGAGTATACTACACCCCAGGAGATTATGGCCTTTAGACCTTCGCCGTCTCAGCCCAATACCCCTGGCTGGACGTTGCGGGTCATGCCGAACAAGTTCCCTGCCCTGCAGATATATGGCGATCTGAACAGGGCTGGAGAAGGGATCTTCGACAAGATGAACGGCATAGGGGCCCACGAAGTTGTCGTTGAGACCCCTGATCATCAACTCTCTCTTTCGACCATGTCCCTCAAGGCTGTTGAGGATGTGCTCTGGGCCTGCTATCTCAGACTGACCGACCTCAAGAAAGACTCGCGCTTCAAGTATGTGCTCATCTTCAAGAATGAGGGTGATGCGGCAGGGGCGTCTCTTGAGCATACGCATTCCCAGTTGATCGCAGTTCCCATTGTTCCGAAACTCGTCAAAGAGGAGGTCGATGCTGCTCGGCATTATTTTGAGTTCAAGGAGCGATGCATATTCTGCGACGTCATCAATCAGGAGATAGAGAGCGGCAAGCGGGTCATCTATGAAAACTCGGGGTATGTCGCTATCGCCCCCTTTGCACCGCGTGCGCCCTTCGAGACATGGCTGCTGCCGAAGAAACACGAACCTGCCTTTTATCCTCCCAACAAGAGTTTTTCCGGACTTGCAGATGCGCTCCAGACCATCCTCAAGCAGATGGACAGGATTCTCGATACCCCCCCTTATAATTTTATCGTTCACACTTCGCCCTTTAGCGAGGAGAGCAATGAGTACTACCACTGGCATATTGAGTTGATCCCGAAGCTCACCAAGATAGCAGGTTTTGAGTGGGGGTCAGGTTTTTATATCAACCCCACGCTCCCTGAAGAAGCGGCAAAGTACATGAGGGAAGCGAAGATATAGCGTGAAGGTTCTTATTGTGGCATCAGAGGCTGTGCCTTTTGTGAAGACCGGAGGACTTGCCGACGTTGCAGGCTCCCTCCTGAAAGAGTATCGCAAAATGCCGGATATCGAGGCCTATCTCATGCTCCCTCTCTACCGGGGGGTGGCGGAGCGGTTCGATCTCAGGGATAAGGGTATTCCGCTGAAGATCCCTATGGGAACACGATATTATGGGGGAAGGGTATGGTCCCATGAATCGTCAGTATATTTGCTTGAATGCGCTGAACTCTTCGACAGGGCTGAGCTCTACGGAACGCCGCAGGGCGACTATCCTGATAACGCCTCGCGGTTTATTTTTTTCAGCAGGGCAGTGCTCGATGCCTGCAGGGCTCTGGACCTGAAACCCGATATTATCCATTGCAATGACTGGCAGACAGGCCTTGTCCCCCTGTATCTCAAGACACGCTACCACGACGATTTCTTTGGCGGGGCTGCCAGCATGCTGACTATCCATAATCTCGGATATCAGGGACTCTTCGGCCTGTCCGACTTTTACCTGACCGGTCTTGGTTGGGAATGGTTTAACCCTGAGGGCATCGAGTTTTATGGCAAGATGAACTTTTTGAAGGCAGGAATTATTGCGTCTGATTTCATAACGACCGTGAGCCGGACATATGCAGAGGAGATACTCACACCGGAATACGGATACGGCCTTGACGGTGTACTGAGAAAGCGTTCAAAGGAACTGTACGGCGTAATCAACGGCATCGATATCGAGGAGTGGAATCCCCTGACTGACAGCCATATAGCGGAACGTTATGACGCCTCCGATCTTTCCGGGAAGGTGTTGTGCAGGAAGAGGCTAATGGAAGAGTGCAACTTGGCTGCAGGCAAGAGGGAGAGTCCGCTCGTTGCCCTTGTGGGAAGGTTATCGGATCAGAAAGGCCTCGATATTTTTCTTGATGCGATGGATGAAATTATGTCATGGGGTGTCAGGCTCGTGATCCTGGGGAAAGGCGACGAACGGGTGCAGGAGGGTGTTACGCGCGTTGCAGGAAAGTACAGGGGATCGGCCTTTGTCAGGATCGGGTATGACGAGGCCTTTGCCCATCGCGTCTATGCAGGGAGCGACATACTCCTTATGCCCTCCCGATACGAGCCATGCGGCCTCGGCCAGATGATCGCCATGCGGTACGGTACGGTCCCTGTCGCGAGAAAGACCGGCGGCCTTGCAGACACGATAACGGACTACGATCCCTTGAAGGGAACGGGAACGGGTTTCTTATTTGAAGATTACCGGGCTACGGTTCTCGGGGAATGCCTGAAGCGGTCTCTCTGCGTCTTTGCCGACAAGAGGAGATGGAAGAGCATGGTCGCCGCTGCAATGAAGAAGGATTTCTCATGGGAGAACTCGGCAAGAACATACAGGGAACTTTATGCCGCGGCAGCCAGAGCGAAAAGGCTTTGACAGGGTGCCATGACGGTCAGGTCGAAACTGAAGTTCTTTGGAATAACCTTTCTCCTCCTCATCGGGATCTTTGTGGCGGGGAGCCTGATTATCTTTGGACGCCTGAGCAATAGTTTCAAGGTCCTCAGGTCGTCGTCTGAGGAGCACGTGCTCTATGAGCAACTGAAGGGTTCCGTAAGCGATGTTATCAGGGCGGCTGAGGGATGGGCCGTTACGGGCAACGAGAGATTCAGGAAGCTTTACAGGGAGAGGCTCGGACAGGTCCAGAAGAGCTTCTCCAGTCTCCATGCCGTATCGGAAGACAGGGAAGCCCTTGAAATTCTGGACAGGGAGTTCGAGGAAGCGAATGTGCGCGCTCAAGAGGTCATAGCTGTCGAACAGCCCGTCGGAAATAAGATCATGTTCAATCTTCTGGGCTCCCTTGAAGAAAAGGAAGGGGCGCTGCGTATCCGGATGGACGCCCTCTACAGCAAGTCGGTGAAGTCCTTCGTCAGTGCTATAGACCGAGGAGAGGAGATCGAGAGGAAAATGGTATTGTACTTTGCCGCTCTCCTCTTTCTCTGTTCCTTCGGCTTTATTTACCTCGTTTTTTTCATGAGGAGGGTCATTGAAGAACCCTTCAGCGATATTCTGACCGCAACGGACCGGATCATGACCGGTGACCCGAACTACAGGATCGCCTCAAAAAGGAAGGATGAATTCGGCGTTATCGCCGACCGCTTCGACAGGATGGTCGGCGAGTTGCAGAGTATCAGTGAGAAGAACGAGGACCTGTACCTTTCAACAAAGAAGCAATTGCAGCAACTGAGGGCGATGTATGAGCTTGCAAAGGCGATCACCTCTACGCTCAACCTCGATGAGGTCCTCAGAAGAATAGCGGAAGATGCGACAAGGCTCTTTGATGCTCGAGGCTGTTTAATACGGCTCCTTGAAGACGGTCAACTCGTCGTAAAGGCGTCTTTTGGCCTGCCGAAATATGTTGAGGAAAATATGATGACGCTCTCTGTTGGCGAAGGGCTTCCGGGCAAGGTTGTGCAGGAGGGGAGACCGGTCATCGTGGACGACCTGTCAAAGATGCCTCCGGAATGGAGGGTGCCCCATCTCGAAGCAACATCTGCTCTCAACGTCCCCCTCAAAGCAGGAGAACGGGTCATAGGGACCTGGGCGCTCTTTGACAAGACGGGGCCCCGGGGAGACGTGATCCCTTTCTCGGGAGACGACGTCAGCACGGCAGAGGGCTTCGCTTCCCTCTCGGCTATTGCGATCGAGAAGGCGAAGACCTTCGAACTTGAGTTGCAGAAGGAGATGGAGGCTGTGGAGGCAAAGAGAAGACTCGATGTCCTTTTTGACAGCGTTCAGGGAGGCATTATCAGCATGAGAAAGGATTATACGATCCTCTCGGTGAATAAATTTGTGGAGCGGTGGATAGGGGTACCGGTTGATGAGATGCTCGGCAAAAGCGCCCTTGATGTCTTTCACACGGGAAAAGGGATCTGTCCTCACTGCGTAGCCCAGATCACGTGCGAAACGGGGGACATGAACACGATAACCCAGGTGAGCGGATTGAATTACGCAGAGCTTTCATCCTACCCGATCAAGGATGAAGACGGGAATGTAGCTGAATGCGTTGTCTACATCCAGGACATTACCGACAAGGTCCTTTATCAGGAGGAGATGCTCGCGCTCTACCGGGAGGGGACCCAGACAAAAGAATATCTCGAGAGTCTCATAGAGAATTCAGCAGATGCGATCGTGACGTCGGACCTCAATGGGGTCATAACCTCCTGGAACAAGGGCGCCGAAAAGATCTACGGCTTTGGTGAGGCCGAGGCTGTAGGAAAATTCTATCCTTTTGTGCCGGACTTTTTGAAGGGGACCGAGCAAGGGTACACGGAACGCGTGAAGAACGGCGAAGTGCTCAAAGATATTGAGGCCGTCCGGCAGCGGAAGGATGGGTCGATCATGGAAGTGAGTCTCACCCTTTCACCGATAAAGGACTCGACGGGAGAGATCATCGGAATTAGCGGAATATCGAGGGACATATCAGAAAAGAAGCGGGTTGAGAAGGAACTGATCAGGAGAAACCAGGAGCTCTCGAGACTCTTCTTCATCAGTTCTGCCATGAGAAGTACCCTGGAGCTTGACCGGCTTCTCAGGATGATCCTGACTGCCGTGACCATGGGAGAGGGACTCGGCTTCAACCGTGCTGCCCTCTTCCTTGCCGACGAAGACAAGCATGTTCTCAAGGGTGTCATGGGCGTTGGTCCTTCGAGCTATGAAGAGGCGGGAGACATATGGGGAAGGCTCGATCATGACAAGCGTTCCCTGACTGATATTATGCATGAGATTGATGTTGGGCCGGTGAGAAAGGATTCCTTCCTCGACAGGCTGAGTGTCGGTATCGAGATCGCCCTCGACAGTGATTCCGTCTTCACCCTCTCAGCAAGGGAGAAAAGGCCTATCGTCGTTCCTGATGCGAGGACGGGGCCGCTCTCAGATGCCGTCATTATCCAGCAACTCGGCACAGAGGCCTATGCCGTTGTTCCCCTCATATCGAGGGACAGGGTGATCGGCGTACTGTGGGTGGACAACCTCTTCAACAAGAAACCGATTACCGGGGAGGACGTGAAATTCCTGACCGCCTTTTCTAACCAGGTGGCGACGGCCATCGAGAGCGCAAAACTCTTCGAAAAGGTCTCCCTTGCAGAGGCTGAGCTCGAGAACATCTTCAAGTCGATATCGGACATGGTCTATTTCACGGACATGAATTATACGATCAAGAGCGCTAATAAGGCTGTTGCGGAGAGGTTCAAAATGCCCGAAAGGGAGCTTGTGGGGAAGAAATGTTATGAGATCTTTCATGGCATGCACGAGCCCTGGGCTCAATGTCCTCATCAAAAGACCGTTCATGAGAAGAGGTCCTTCGTTGAGGAGCTTGAGGATCCTCATCTCGGCGGCACGTTCCTCACCTCAACCTCCCCGATCTTCGATACGGCGGGCAATTTCATGGGGACCGTTCACATTGTCAGGGACGTTACCGAAATAAAGCAGATACAGGAGAGATTGGCCACTGCCGAACGAATGGCTGCCCTCGGAGAGGTGGCCGCAAAGGTCGCCCATGAGATCAGGAACCCCCTTGTCTCGATCGGGGGATTTGCACAGCGACTCGAGAAGAAGGTCGAGGGGAACCTTAAAGAATATGCAACGATCATAAACAATGAGGTGAAAAGACTCGAGGCGATCCTGAGGGACATCCTCGGGTTCGTGCGGGAAGTGAGGTTATCTGAGACAGAGGTGAATATCAACGAAATTATCGGCAACGTCATCTCTCTCGTCGAGTCGGAGCTTGCAGAGCGGGGCATCAAGCTGGATCTCGGTCTGGGGACCGTGCCGAACACGCTCATCGATCCTGACAGGGTGAAGGAGGCCTTTCTCAATATCATGAATAATGCGATCCAGGCTGTCGGCACTCGTGGCGAGATTGCTGTGAAGACCTACCAGCAGAACGCTCATGTTGTTGCTGAGGTGAGCGATACAGGTGGCGGCATCGAGGACAAGGATCTGCCCTTTATCTTTGATCCTTTTTACACGACGAAGCCGACAGGCACCGGGCTGGGGCTCGCTATAACGCGACGGATCATCGAAGAGCATAAAGGGAGGATCGAAGTGAAGAGTAAGACGGGAGAAGGTACGACGATAAAGGTTTTTCTAGAAAGAGGAAAGGAGGAATCATGAAGATACTGATTGTGGACGATGACCTGCATATCAGGAGGCTGTATCAGGAGGAATTGGAGGAAGAAGGCTACGAAGTTGTTGTCGCTTCGACAGGCTCTGAGGCCATGGACCTCTTCGAAAAGGAGAACCCGGACCTTGTGACGCTTGATATCCTCATGCCCGACACCGACGGCATAAAGATCCTGAGACAGATGAAGGAGAAGAAGCCGCGGATCCCCATCATCATGTCCACGGCCTATGATTATCGGGATGACTTTGCTGTGTGGGCGTCAGAGGCGTATATCGTCAAATCGGCGGAACTGACGGAGCTGAAGGAGACGATTAAGAAGCTTCTCGGTAAGAAATAATGCTCCAGACCGTGAAGGCAGAATCACCCGTATACGGCGGGTATGCAATCGCCAGGGACGGCAAGGTGATCTTCATCAAGGGCGCCATACCGGGTGAACTCGTCGAGGTCTCGATTGATGAGAGGAAGAAGGACTACCTCCTCGCCTCTGTCAGGAATGTCCTCGACCCTTCGTCCTTCAGGAGGGAGCCGCCGTGCAAGATTTTTTCGCTCTGCGGAGGATGCCAGCTGCAGTTTATGGAGTATGAGAGACAGGTCTCGATTAAGGAAGAGATCATCCTTGACACGATGAGACGGATCGGCGGCCTCGATATCCAGCTCATGCCTTCTCTTGTGGACAGGGAATTCCGGTATCGCCACCGGTGTCAGTTTAAGGTCTCATCGAAAGGTGAGATCGGTTATTTCCGTGAGGGGACACGGGATGTCATGCCCGTTGATGAATGTCCGGTTGTCGTTGATGAGATTAACGTTCTTCTTCGGAAACTGAATACGCTCGATCTGAGAGGTCTGAAAGAGGTCCATGTAATAGCCGGTGATACGATCGCTCTGCTCATAAGAGGAAACTTATCTGAAGATCTCACGGGGCAGCTTATGGAGATCGGGGTATCGGGTATAGCCTTTGATAACGGACAATCCTTGGGGAAGGACTACATCACCCTCGATCTGAACGGTTTGCAGTATTCGGTTACGCCGTGGAGCTTTTTCCAGAGCCACTGGGCGCTCAACAGGAAGGTCGTCGAGACGTTCGTGAACAGACTGGCCTCTCTTGAAGATAAGAGGGTTCTCGATCTCTATGCGGGAGCGGGAAACTTCTCCCTGCCCCTGTCCATGACGGCAAAAGAGGTGAGGGCCGTTGAGGAGAACTGCTACGCTGTCGAGGACGGGAAGAGAAACGCCATGATGAACGGCATCAAGAACTGCACGTTTCTTCATGCGCCGGTGGGCGACGCCCTCACAACCGGCAACAGGCAGAAGGCAGCGAAACTCTTTGGAGACTCCCCCTTCGATGTTGTGGTCCTTGATCCGCCGCGGCCCGGTCTTTCATCAGATGCTCTGAAAAAGGTCGTCGAGATGGGGAGCGAAAAGGTTGTTTATGTATCCTGTAACCCCGCCACCCTTGCAAGGGATACCAAGAAGATGAGGGAGAGATACGATCTGGAATCTCTCTGTCTTATAGATTTTTTCCCCAACACCTATCACGTTGAGGCTCTTGCAGTTCTGGGGCGGAAATGAAAGGCATCCCACGGTCACCATGGAAAGAGTGATCGTCTCGAGCGAGGAATCGAGAAGAGCCCACCGGGAACTCTACCACTGCGCTGAAGAAGCGTATCGTATCGTCAACGGTGACATCCTGGAGGTAATAAAGGACCTTTCCGGGGATTTCAGGAGGCTCCACATAGCGTCCACCTGGAAAGACATCCTCAAACTTGCCTCGTGGAAATCTGATCCCAGGATCGGTGATCTCTTTCTCCTCCTGAAGAATATCGGCGTGAAGGCTGAAGAACTCCTTCCTTTCAGGGAGTCCGATGTCGGGGATGTCTTTCCCTGGCTCTATTACGGAAAGCGCTTTGATGCGCTCAGGAAGCTCTGCCAGATTGCCAAGACGAACGCCGAGAAACATTTGAAGAACGGGGATACACGGGTTTATACTCATCTTGTTGCGGAGGATCTCGGCAACATTGTGGCGAGCAGCCTCTGAAGGTGCTGAAGATCTCCGTGTGAGATTTTAATAACAGTCTCAAAATAATATTTACAGATGTGCTCCCTATTATTGGTCATGCCCGAGATCCTTAGTCGGGCATCCATTCTGTTCAAAGTGGATTCCCGCCTTCGCGGGAATGACGGCCAAGAATGTGCAGACTATTATGAG